>NZ_JBJXHK010000008.1:0-54367 GCF_046638635.1 Lysobacter zhanggongensis | reverse complement strand
GCCGAGGTGCGGCGCCGCGGCGGCCCGGTGGCGTTGCTCGCGTTCGGCGCGATGGCGGCCGCGGCCGAACAGGCCGGCGTCGCGCTCGGGCTGACCGTGGTCAACATGCGCTTCGTCAAGCCATTGGACAGCGCTCTGGTGCTGCAGTTGGCACGGGACCACGAGGGTTTCGTCACGATCGAGGACAACGTGGTTGCAGGCGGCGCCGGCAGCGGCGTGGCCGAGCTGCTCGCCGCGGAAGGGATCGTCCTGCCGATCCTGCACCTGGGCCTGCCCGACGAGTTCCAGCACCACGCCAGCCGCGAGCAACTTCTCGCCGAGGCCGGTCTGGACGCGGCGGGGATCCAGCGCGCGGTCGAAGCACGCTGGCCCGGGCTGGGCGCGCGTCCGGCAACCGGTACGGCCTGACAGCGGCCGCGAAACGTCCAATCCCCAAACAGAAAACGCCCGGCGCAAACCGGGCGTTCTCGTCTTTCGAATTGGTCGGACGGCCTCTACTGAATAGCCCCATATAAGCACCGATCTGCGCGGACCTATGTGAGAGCTCCGTCGTCCGTACCGCCAAAAATACCGCCATAGCATCGCGACGACAGCACTGCGCAAAAAGAGGGGGAGCCGGGCGTTCGCATCCAATGAGACAGAACCCCTTAGACTTCCCCCTATGACCATGCCCAATCAGTTTCGATGGGGCGAGCACCTTGGCCGTGCGACTCATTACTGCCGCCACCACAAGCTAGCTGACTATCAGGAGGGCGGCCGCTGCTGGGTCGTTTGCATCGGCCTGCACCGCATGAGCTGTGTTCTCCGCAAGGTGGAGCTGAGCAGCCGAGAGATGGCGATTCGGTATGTCGAGTCGTGGTCACGCCGGTGGGAGGCACAGCTTAGATTGGAAATCGGTAGGGCGACTCCGTGGGTCGAAACTTACGTTGGCGGGGAAGAGCGCAACAAGCACCGGAACAAGCGCCTGAATGCTGCTAGGGGCGCCGCGGGCAAGACTGCGGTGATTGGAGCCGAAGAGCGCAAAGGGAAGAGCAAGGCGAACTTGATCGCAAGGACCGACTCCGCGACACTTAAAGGGTTCGTCGTGGACAACGTTGAAATCGGCGCGGCCGTCTTCACGGACGAACACAGCGGCTGTCGCCGCCTGTCGGGGTCTTTTGTCCACCACTCAATCCGGCACAGCGTTGGCGAAAACGTCAACGGCATGACCTACACGAACGGCATCGAAAGCTTCTGGGCGATGCTCAAGCGCACTTACAAAGGCACCTACCACCAAATGATCGCAAAGCATCTGTCGCGCTACGCAATTGAATTTGCGGGCCGCCACAACGTTCGCGACCTCGACACCATCGCCCAGATGACCGTGCTGGTGAAGGGGCTCGACGGCAAGCGGCTGCGCTATGACGATATGGTTGCCCATCATGGCTAACGAGCGGATCACTGAGGACTTCGTCAGGGAGCATTTTAAGTGCGACCCCCTGTTCGGAGCGGTACGGCTTGATGAGCAGAAGACCACGCTGAGCAAAGCGAAGGCGTGCCTGTCTACCGCGTCAAAGAGCCTCACGGGAAAGGCGGGGTCCCCCGAGTTCATTATTAGCTTCCCCGCCCTGCCTGACGCCATCATCGTGGTGGAATGTAAAGCGGACGCCAAGCTCCATCGGAGCAACCTAGGCGACGACCCAGTCGGCTATGCGGTTGACGGCGCGCTCCATTATTCTGCATGCCTCGCGCAACAATACAATGTGATTTCGATCGCTGTCAGCGGCTGTGATCTCAAGAGCCTGAAAATCTCAACGTTCTATCAGAGCAAGGGCAGCACAACCGTCTTGGAAGAAGACGAGAAACTGTTGGGCATTTTCTCTTACATCGAGCGGTTTGCCGGTGACACTCAGGCCAAGAATATCGAGAGTGCGGAAATTACGAAAACCGCCATCGACCTGAATAACGACCTGAACACCTACTCGATTGCTGAATACGAACGATGCACCTTAATCAGCGCCATTCTATTGGCCCTTCAGAACAAGGCGTTCAAAGGTTCTTACAAGAATATCGCCACCTCGAAGGAACTGACGCCAACCCCGGAGCGTGTGGCCAAAGCAATTCTGACCGGCATCGGCAACGTCCTTGAAGACAATGAAATCGATGCTCAGCGCGTCAAATCAATGCTCGGCGAGTTCCAAAAAATCAAGAACCACCCTATCTCGAAGTCGGCTAAAATCAAGAAGAAGAAAGCGGCTGCCGAGGAAGACAATTACGTCCTTCGCGACCTGACTGAGCGCCTCGAAACATCCATCCTGCCGCTGATCTCGTTGGGTGAAAAGGGCTATGACGTACTGGGCCGCTTCTATCGCGAGTTCATCCGTTACGCCGGAACCGATCAGAAGACCGGGTTGGTGCTGACCCCGCAGCACATCACCGAATTTTTCGGTGACGTTGTGCACCTCAATGTGAATGACGTGGTCTATGATTCATGCTGCGGAACCGGCGGATTCCTGATCGCCGCAATGAAGAAAATGCTGCTGCTGGCAGGGAACGACGCAAAGAAGAAGGGCGAGATCAAGAAGAACCAACTGGTCGGCATCGAGAAGCGCACCGACATGTTCACGTTCGCCTGCTCCAACATGATGATGAGCGGCGATGGTAAGTCTCACATTTATCAGGGGGACTCATTCTCGACCGAAAGCGCGGCGCTCATTGAGGAGCTCAAGCCGACCGTGGCGTTCTTGAATCCGCCCTACGATGTTGGCGAAGACGGCCAGTTGGAGTTTATCGAAGGGGCGCTTTCACGTCTGCAGCCCGGCGGGCGATGCGCGGCGGTCGTTCAAATGAGCTGTGCCACATCGACCGGAAAGGCGGCAGTGCTGGTCCGGGAACGGTTGCTCAAGAGCCACAAGCTGACGGGTGTATTCTCGATGCCGGACGACCTGTTTCATCCGGTCGGGGTCGTAACGTGCATCATGGTATTTGAGGCGCACAGCCCGCACCCGGCGAGCTTCAAGACGTTCTTCGGTTATTTCAAGGATGATGGCTTCCGGAAAACGAAGACGATGGGTCGGGTAGATCAGGGCGACTGGGCCACGATCAAGGCCAAATGGCAGAGCGCCTACATCAACCGCGAAAACATTCCCGGGCTGAGCGTCCTGAAATCAGTGACAGCTTCCGACGAATGGTGCGCCGAAGCTTACATGGAAACTGACATCTCGACTTTCACCGAGGCCAATTTCGTCGATTCAGTGAGGAAATATGTCGGCTTTGAGTTCCTGACCGGCCTCCGGAACAGCGCCTCATCCGGTGCGATGCAGAACAAAAAAGTTGCCCTGAACTTCAAGACTTGGCAGGCTTTTCCGATGAGCGAACTGTTCAAGGTTGCTTCGAGCCGAGATCCGTTGGTCAACCTGTTGAGCGAGGGGAAAACGCCCTACGTATCATCCACCGAGTTTAACAATGGCGTGTCCGCTTATGTTGACTTACCCCCCGCCAACCAAGGGAATGTCTTGACCGTCAATCGGGGCGGCTCAGTCGGCAAGACGTTCTATCAGGCGGACAGTTTCTTGGCGACGCCGGTTGACGTGCGAATCCTGAAGCCAAAATTCTCTTTGAACAAATTCATCGCGCTATTCCTAACCGTCATTATCGAACGGGAAAAATACCGTTTCAACTATAGCCGGAAGATGGGAACGGGCAGGATCAACGCGCTCAGTATAAAGTTGCCCGCGTCCGCCAACGGCAAGCCGGATTTTGCCTATATGGAAAATTACATCAAGGCGCTCCCCTACAGCGCGAGTCTGTGAGCATAGGTCACCACGACAGACAGCGAAAAGGCGGGGCGAGGTCGCCCGATTACGAACAAGATCAAGCGTATTCCCGCGTCGGCGGAGAAGATTGCCAAGGCTATCTTCAAGGTGACGGACAAGAAGACTAAAAATGTCCAAGGCGAAGCCGAATTAGGGTCGGCTTCGTCTAGGTTCGTATATAACTCCACGATTTATAGCCAGCCTTGCCCCAGATTGTAGGAGCCCGTCGCGAGGACTCCACGGGGCATGGGTGGGCCCGTCTACCGTCCCGGCAAACCTTTCCAATCACGCGGACGAACCCGAAAACCGGGCCCGCCTATTGTGCTCTGATGGTCGAACAAGCCGACTTGCTTGTCCTCGGTATCTGGCGGGTTCATCTCGATGTGATCGAGGTAAATCTTGTAACGCAGGCGAAGTCTTCCCCACTGGTCTACCGTAAGGGACCGAGCTGAGATGGCGTGCAGTCCGCGCGGATATGGGAGGGCCTTTTCCCCTACGGTTTCGTCTGGGATCTGTAACCGGACCGGCTCGCGAGACCCGGGCTTGACCAAATAGGCCCATTGCTCACGGATCGTGAAGGGTCGCCCAGCTTTGGTCGTGATTACTCGCTCAGTTAAGGAGACATCCTCGACCTCGAAAAGAGCCGTCTCTGCGCCCTCAGCAACATACCGAGCTGTCGCCAGATTGATCCAGTGGCGATTGTTAGCGTCCTCAAGAACATGCCTTCGAAAGGCGAGCGGATCTGAGACCGCCCCTTCATCGAGCCCAGAAAGGTCGATCTCGATAACGTCGACGCCATGTTGGCTCAGGACCGCGCGTTTGGTGCTATCGACTGCATGATGAACGCGAACCTCTACGCACAGGCTGCTCAACTCGACACCATCAACAACGCCATGAAGTACCGCGTCAGCACGCACAGCGCCGCCAAGCAGTGAGACCTCTAGTTGCGAAGTCGCAATCGACAACGGCGATGACTCGATCTCGATATCGCCACTTGCCCATCGAGGCAACATGACTGATTCTGCATCGGCGAGAACTGCCTTGGCCATTCGATGTACAGCAGTTTCCCATCCGCCTCGGCAGGAAGTGGGCCGGGCATGTTGGAAATGTCTCGCTCGCTGTCGACCTTCAAAGTCTCTATTGCGTGCAATTAAGGGCATCCCACACTCTGTGCAAACGCATCCACATCCTTTACCGGGCGGCACCTCGTTGATGAACAAGAAGCGGCCGTCGCGAAGGCCGAATGGCACCGTGAGACGTCTAGCGCCCTTGAGTTTCATACCCTGATCCTACGAGGTTGATGTTACCCGCTCGACTAAGCGGCGGGATCCGCTTACTGGTCACCACTGCCACTAAGCAATGATAGATGGCACCGTCTCTTGTCGTGAGACGGACACCCAGTTAGCTGTTGATCCCGTATAAGTGGCAGGTTCTCGTCATTGCCAAGCTAGCGAAGCAGGCGCTCGAAAGCGAGGTGAAGGACGCGGCGGACCCATGCCTAGCACGCTCTCCACGCGATAATGCAGCTCGCAGCTGTGGCCAACATTAAGCTCGATGCGTCACAGATCTACATCTGCGACGCCCCGCTGGCCGCTGCAGCGCGCGAGGGCGCTGCCAGTGGTGGATCCCCGTTCGGGCGTGTGGCGCCTCTTGAGGCGCGCTAGAATTCTCCCTGCTGGCTGGCTTGGCGACCGCCCAAGCCCCTTGAATCGGCGGCGCCAACCGTCGCGCCGATTGCCAGCACTCTCAGGAAGCCCGGCTTAGGTCGGGCTTTTGCTTTTCAGGAGTGCCGCAGCCTCGCCGCCAGCTCGTTCGCCAGCTGCGCAGTTCGGAGCCTCTGCATCGGTGCCATGTCGCCAGCGGCGATGATGTTGGTTCGCATCATCGACAACGACTTCCGCAGTTGCATGTGTCGAACCGCGGTCGATTGCGTAGTGGGCTTGGACTTCATCGCTCAGGCTTCTTCAGGGGGCAGGATGCCGCGCTCGATCAGTACTTGCCGCTGACGTTCGCGCGCTGCGGCCATGAGCGCAACGAACTCGTTGGCTTTTTCGGCGATGGCTTCCGGCGGCGTCTGGTCCTCGACCACGACCTTGTCCCGCCACTGGTGCGGCCGACGGTTGCCCAGCCAGTACCGCTGTGCCCGCACGTCAGCTGGCAGTTCCCGGGTGACCTTCTTCCGAATGATATTGCCTTCGCTGTCCGGCTCTTCCCGTACTTCGGTCACGGTGCTGCCGCCGAGGGCGGTCCGGTACAGACTCTCAGCAACATCGGCGTCAGCCCGTTCCTTCCCTGCGAGCATGGAGTCTCGAAACCCCTCGTGGCCGGCCTGCCACCGATACAGCGTGGCCTTTCCGATGCCGAAGAATTCCGCCACCTGCTCGTCTGTCTGGCCCAGTAGCGCCAGCTTGCGCGCCTGCTCGGCATAAGCCGGTTTGTACTTGCTTGGGCGTCCGCCAACGTTCGTAGCCTTCGCCTTGCTGGCCTTATTCGTCGTCTTTTTCATTGCCATCGGTGCGGCCCTCAGTGATCGTTGCCGGCGTGGGCTTCGCGCAGTGGCTCGCCGACGGCGTTCAGCGCGCGCAGAATCGCTTTGTGGTCGGCGTCGATCCGCTCGGCGAGGTTGGCGCAAGGCTCACCGCCGCCGCAGGTTGCCCGGATCATCCGCAGCACCGTCTCGTTACTGAACCCGGAGAGGTCGGCAGGCGTCGCAGCCCGGAACATGCGCACGCCCTGCTGCAGCGCCAGCAACTCGTGTAGGTGCGGGTTCGACTCCAACGTCTCAACTTCAATTGCTTCGTTTGTCGCCATTTTTATTCCCCATTTCTACGTTTCTTGCGCCACTCAGCCGCCTGCAACGCGCTTCCGGTCCACGGCATCGATGGCGGTCAGCGTGCAAAGAGTCATTGGCACCAGCAGTTCGACGTACTTGCCGCTGCTGTCTACGCGGGCTGTTTTCCGCGTTTAGCCGATTCGTTCAACCTCAAAAAACGTGCGGGCATCGAGGTCTTCCGAGTCCACGAATCCTGCGTCGTGGCCGCTCACCAGCTCAGACGTAGCTGGGAAGTTCGGCGCCGCATCCTAGACACCGGGGCGGGTTGAGTCGCGTTGGTCGTCAAGCGGGCTCCTTTCACGAGAGCCGCAGCTTCCGCAGACTGACCTCGGCGGTGCTCGCCGCCGCTTCGAGCTTGCCCAGTCGGTGGATCACCGTTGCTGACCCGAGCGTTTCCTCGAACTCGGGATTGCGGGTGCAATAGGTGCTGATGGCTGCGGACAATTCCGACACGGCGCTGAGCATCCCGCCGATACCGCCGCTAACTGCCGCGACTTCCCGATGTACCCAGTCCAGCGCAAGCAAATCACGCTGGCGCATCCGATCCCATGCGTCGAGCATCCAAGCCTGCGTTCCACGGGGCACTCCCGTTTCAAAGTCATCCGTGAAACCGAACAGGAAGTCCACGCTAACCTCGTACAAACTCGCCGCCCCGCATATCAGCCACAGCGGCACCGAGTTGGTGTCTGTGGCCGCCTCAACCTTAGACAACTTGCTAGGGTTCGCGTATCCGAGCCGCTTGGCGGCCTCCGACTGGGACAGGTTGCACAGCTCGCGCGCCTGACGCATCCGCTCGCCGATGGTCCGCACAAGCCGATCTTGCCCATGCTTGCCCAGCAGGACCGGCGAGTTCGCGGCGACGGGGTCCGAGAAGTCTAGGACTTCGATCACGCCGATGGTATCGGCAGCTTCGATGCTAATCGGGTCGGCAATCATGGGGTCGTAGGTCATTGGTGCCTCGCTGCTGTCTTTACATGTGGGGCCCATGGTCAGAAGCCCCGGTAAGGTCGGAGAATTTCATCGTGGCGCCGTCGAACCGCAGCTTGAAGCGCCCGGTTGGACCATGGCGGTTCTTCTCGAAGTTCAATTCGGCGACCTCGCGATCGTCGGTTTCGTCGTTGTACACGGCGTCGCGGTACAGAAAGCCGATCAAATCCGCTTCCCGCGTTGCCTCATCGGAGTTGGCAACGTCGCCAAGGCTCGGCCGCTTATCGCCCGGTCGTTTGTCCACTTCGGCCTTCACTTGGGCGAGTGCAATCACCGGGATATCGAGGTCGCGGGCAAGCGTTTTCAGACCGCGCGAAACCTCGGCTACCTCGTCGATGCGGTTGCCGGCCTTGGGTGCCCGGATGCGCTGCAGGTAATCGACGAACAGGACATCGATGCCGAACTCCTGCTTCCAGCGGCGTGCGACGCGACACAGCTCGTCCAGAGTCGGTGCGCTGCGATCGTAGATTCGAACCTTTCCGTCACGTAGGCGGCTCACGGACGCGCCCAGCTTCGACCACGACTCTTCGTCGATGTTGCCGTGGCGGAGCTGCTCGGCGCCGACCTGTGCGTGAGCAGCGATGCTGCGCTGGCCAATTTGCATTGCCGACTGCTCGCCGGAAATGATCCCGATCGCGTGACCTTCGCTTGCCGCGTTGAGGGCGAGGTTCACCATCAACGCCGTCTTGCCCATCGACGGACGGGCGCCGATCAGGATCAAGTCGCCCTTGTGCCAACCACCGAGTCGCTTGTCCATGCGGTTGTAGCCGGTCGGAACACCACGGATCGTTCCACGCGCCGTGTACGCCTCACTGGCGTCATCCCATGCAAGGGCGACGGCCTGCTTCATGGTGAACTCGCACTCCTGCGTGGACCGCTGCATCCGCATCAAGTCGGCGATGGCGGTGTCAACGATGCTGGCGCTGTCCCGGCCGTCGGGCTGGAGGCCGTCGTTGGCGATGCTTGTTCCCAGTTCGACCAGCTTCCGCAGTATCGCCTTGTCCCGAACGATGTCGGCGTAGGCGCGCACGTTAGCCGCGCTCGGTGTCGTGCTGGCCAGCTCGATCAGGTAGGCGCCGTTGGCGACCTGTTCGGACATGCCACGCGACTCGAACCATTCGCCGAGCGTCACCGCGTCGAACGGCTTGCCCTTGCAATCCAGCTCCTCGATAGCCCTAAAAATGTGCTGGTGGTCGCGGCGGTAAAAGTCATCGGCTGTCAGCAGATCCGACACCTGCGCCAACGCAGCGGGCACCAACATCAGCGCGCCCAAGACGCTCTGTTCGGCTTCCACGGACTGTGGCGGCACCCGGAGTCGGTCACGCATGGCGGCGACACTCACAGGTCCACCCGCTGGCGCATTGGGGCTGCGTCCGTACCGCGACCCGGCTGCCGCAGCTTGCCCCAGTCGTCGCGAATGGCGTTCTGCAGGGCAGCGTCCCAGTCGGCATAGAGGTAACCGTTGGCGGCGACCTTGCTGACGAACGATTCAAAGTGGGCGTCCAAATTCTGGTAGCCCTTATCGGACGCCCACTGCCGGACCTTGGCGCTTACTGCGAAGCCTTCGGGAATTTTCGTCTTCTGGGGGCGTGCGGCGCGCTTGCGCGGCGACTTATTCCCTTCCTCTCCTTTCCCTTCCATTCCCTTCCCTTCCGGGGTGTACTCGTCCGGGACCAGTTCCGCATCGGTGCCGCACTGGTCCGGCACCAGTTCCGCGTGGGTGCCGGACCAATTGGGGCAAGATTGGTCCGGTGCGACCCAGCCCGGAGGGATGGGATAGCGATAAGTCGGCTTCCGAATGAGCTGGTGCTTTGCCCAGCCGGTGACGTGCCAGTACCGCTGCCCGCTGGCCTCGAACTCGCCGACCAGACCGTGATGGACCAGTTCGGCCACGAGGGCCGCGACCCCCTCGCTCGTGATGTTGTCTGACGGGAACAGCTGGGCTTTCAGACGCTTGGGGCTGGCGGTATAGACGCCACGGTCATCGCAGAAATTCCACAGCCCGATGAAGGTGAGGCGAGCGGCAATGGTCAGCTCCATGACCTGCTCGCTGGACCAGAACTCGGGCTTCACGGTTCGGATGCGGGCCATATCAGCGGTCCCCCACGCCGAAGCGGTCCGCCACCAGTGCGGCGAACTGTTCGCGGTGGCTGCCGGTAAACCAGTTCTTCTCGGACAGCTGCTCGACCACGATGCGTTCCGCGTCGCCGGCATCCAGCGGAATGCAGGACCAGACCTCGCGGCCGTTATGCAGGAAGAACACGAAGTGTTTGCCGGCCACCTCCACCAACGAAGTTGCACCGGAGCCTTCATTCACAGTACGCAGCGCGGTCTCGCGCAGGCGCAACACGGCATGGCGGGCACCGTCGAGGTTGGCGGCGACATCGGCTGCGCGGCCGCTGGTCGGGTCAAGGGCCAGCGCGTGCAACTGGCCGCACAATGCGTTACCAACATCGGCCAGAAGGCGAGCATCGGTCATGGCCGCGATCACTCGACCACCCCAGCAGGGACCGAGCCCGCAATGTGTCCGACCGCGCTCAGGTAGTGCGTGATATTCGCGGTGGCGGAGGTGTCGTGCCCGTCGGCAACGACCAACTCGCCGGCAGTGACGGAACTCACGGGTGCCGCCAGCATGCGGTTCTGCCGGACGGTGTGGGCGAACAGCGCCTCCACTTCGAGCTGCGTCGCCGGATGGGCGGTCCAATTGCGGTCGAGCCGCCACTGGCCGTCATCGGACTGGATGAACTTGGCGGCGGCGTAGTCGAAGGCGATCACGCGGCCACCGCCGCCGTCGAGGCTTCGATGAACTTCTCAACCTCGCTGAAGCGATACCTGATAGCCCGCTTTCCGATACGACAGAATGCCGGACCCTGACCGGAAACGCGCCAGTTGGCCAAAGTCGATACCGCGATCTTCGCGTAGTCAGACACTTCGCTGGTGTCGAGCAGATCGCTGGGTGCGTAGCTCTTGCTGGTGGTCACGATGTATCTCCAAGTTCCCCTGCGGGTGCCGCAGTGCTTGGAGGCATGGTGATAGACCTCTAAAAAAATAGGGTCCACTTCAATTTGACCGAATTACTTGCAGGTATTCAGCAGGTTCGCGAGCGTGCCGTAGGACAGGATTTGTCGAGGATTGGCCGCCTTAAAGACGACCCCTGCAAAGACGACAAGCGATGACGCCTTCCCCGTCTTGCTGTTACGGTTCGCCGACTGCGACTCGCCCGGGCAATGTGTGCGCCAGAACTCGATCACCACCTCGGCCAGCTCGCCCTGCCAAGGCTTCTCACGATTGCCGGCCTCGCCCTGCTCACCTTCCACGGCGCCGATGACGTGCTCAACGGATTTCATGAATTCCTCGACGCCGCGAGGAAACCAAACGGACGCTGGTGTTCTGGGTGCTGCCACAACGCCACGGCAAGCAGAATGGTTGCTCAGCACCGCTTGCTGCCTCGCGTACGGCCTCACGACCTGAATAGTGGGCGGGTTGGAATGGTATTCGGCGCCATCCGCGTCGATGAAGACGCCATCGCTTTCGAGTGCCGCTTTCATAGCTTCGTGCTCGACAGCCTTGATGCGCTCGAACGTCACTTGATCCAGATTGGCGAGATTGTCCGCCAGCTTGACGAAGCGATGTTCGCGACCGTCGGCGTCGATGACGACATCACCGCCACGGATCGCTTGCTTCGCGCGGCGCTTGAGCTTTTTGAGCTGCGCAAGCTGGTCGCGCGCGGGGACGTGGGACGCGCAGCGCATGGCGTCCGATCCAGCAAAAACTATTTTTTCGACCAACTCGACAAGGGCATCGTCCGGCACGCTGGCAGGTGCCGCCTCCCTTAGCCGCTGCCAGTCGGCCACGGTGACCTCCCCGCGATACCCGGTTCGCGAAGCGTGAGGGCCTTCCTCGAATAGAACCTTCCCGGCCATGACGCCCCCTCACGCACTCCGGCGCGCGTTGATCGCCACAACGTTGCCGCCCTCGCGCAGGTTGTCGAGGTAATCGCTCCACGACTGCATCATCTTCCGGCGCTCCACCAGATGCGCCGTCCGGTTGTATGCCCTGCCGTTCGGGTCGCGGACAGCGTGCGCCAGTTGGTGTTCGATGTAGTCCGGCCGGTAGCCCAGCACTTCGTCCAATACCGTACGCGCCATTGCCCGGAAGCCGTGCGCCGTCATGGTGTCGCCCGCAATCCCCATACGCCGCATCGCTGCCACCATCGCGGCATCACTCATGGGGCGCCCCCCGCCGCGATGGCTTGGGAAGACGTACCCCGCTCCACCACGGTCGGTAAGCGGCTGCAGCTCCTGCAAGATGGCAACCGCCTGCATGGACAAGGGCACGATGTGCGCCTGCCCGGTTTTACTCGCCACGTAGCGCCATTCCGCTGCTTCGAGGTCGATGTCGGCCCAGCGTGCATGACGCAGCTCGCCCGGGCGGACGAACACCAACGGCGCGAGCTTCAACGCCGCAGCCACCATCGGCGAGCCGTCGTAGCCGTATAGCGAGCGCAGCAACGGCCCGATTTGGCTCGGCTCGGTCACGGAGGCGAAGTGCTCTCCCTTCGGCGTCTCCAACGCGCCGGCCAGATCAGCCGCAGGGTTTCGCTCAGCACGGCCCGTCGCAATCGCATATCGGAACACTTGCCCTGCCAGCGAACGGGCGCGATGGGCCGTCTCGATCTTGCCCTCCGCCTCCGGCTTACGCAGTGCGGCCAGCAGTTGCGGCGCCGTAACTTCGCCAACGGGCAACTGCCCGATGTACGGCAACAGGCGCTTCTCCAGCATTCGCCGCTCACGCTTCGCCGTACCGGCCACGATGTCCTTCATCCGCCGAAGCCACCACTCTTCAGCCACCGCCTCGAAGGTGTTGGCCACCCGCTCCACCGTGGCCGCTTTCTCCGCCTTACGCTGCTCGCCCGGGTCGATCCCGGCGGCCAGCAGTTCGCGCGCCTTACGCACCCGCTCCCGCGCCTCCGCCAGCTTCACGGCGGGGAATGCCCCGAACCCGATGGTGTTTTGTCTGCCGATGGCAGGGCGCCGGTAGTCCCAGCGCCAGAGCTTTGCCCCGTCCGGGTTCACTAGCAGGAAGAGACCGCCGCCGTCGCGCAGCTTGTACGGCTTGTCCGTCGCCTTGGCGTTCTGGATTTGGCTGGCTGTCAGAGGTGCGATGCGTTTCGGCATTTGGCGGTATCCGGTTTGCGGTACGGGGTGCTCTCGAGCCCCCTGTACCGCCAAAGCTACCGCCAAACTTGGGGGACTTCCAGATATCAGCCGGTACGTCACAGGACGCCAGACAAGAAAAAAACCCCGTAAGAACGGGGTTTCAGGGACTTTTCGGGAAGTTCCCGAGTGTCTAATTGGTCGGGACGGCCGGATTTGAACCGACGACCACCTGTCCCCCAGACAGGTGCGCTACCAGGCTGCGCTACGCCCCGAGTGTCTTGCATCCGCCAGCAGGCGGCCGGTGATTATAGCCGAGTTGCCTGCCACCGCCACGGCTTTCGCGTCAGCGACGCAGCAACTGCAGGACTTCTTCCAGCTCCATCCGGACCTGCCGGATGATCTGCGAGCTCAACGCGGATTCGTCCTTCGCCGCCTCGCCCTCCAGCCGCAGCCGGGCGCCGCCGATCGTGTACCCCTGTTCGTACAGCAGCCCGCGGATCTGCCGCACCATCAGCACTTCATGCCGCTGGTAGTAACGGCGGTTGCCGCGGCGCTTGACCGGGTTAAGCGACGGAAACTCGGTTTCCCAGTAGCGCAGCACGTGCGGCTTGACGTCGCACAGCTCGCTGACCTCGCCGATGGTGAAATACCGCTTGGCCGGGATCGGCGGAAGTTCGCGGTTGCTGCCGGGGTCAAGCATGGGTCACGCCCCCGCCATACGCTTCGACGCGTTCCTTGAGCTTCTGGCCGGGCTTGAAGGTCACGACGGTGCGTGCGGAGATCGGAATCTCCTCGCCGGTCTTCGGGTTGCGGCCCGGACGCTGGTTCTTGCGGCGCAGGTCGAAGTTGCCGAAGCCCGACAGCTTGACCTGGCGGCCGCTTTCGAGCGCCTGGCGCAGGCTGTCGAAAAACGCGTCGACGAATTCCTTCGCTTCGCGCTTGTTGAGGCCGACCTCGTCGAAGAGGCGCTCGGCCATTTCAGCCTTGGTCAATGCCATCGTGTGGTTCCTGCCCTGCCTGCCTAACCGTCAGCCGCGAATCGTGGCCGCGTGCGCCTGTTGCAACCGCGTGGTCACCGCGGCAACCGCCGCGTCCACGTCCTGGTCGGTCAGGGTGCGTGATTCTTCCTGCAGAATCAAGCCCATAGCGAGACTCTTGCATCCAGATTCCACGCCCTTGCCCTGGTAGACATCGAACAGCACGAGGTCGCGCAGGACCCTTCCGGCCGCTTCCCGGACGCTTGCCGACAAGGCCTGCCAAGTGACGTCCTGGGGCACCACGAAGGCGAGGTCGCGGCGGACCGAGGGGAACCGCGAGCGGGCGCCGGACTTCGGCAGCGGCCGGGTCACCAGCGGCTCGAGGTCGAGTTCGAACCCGACCACGTCGACATCGATTTCCAGCGCGCGCGCCAGCCGCGGATGGACCTGGCCGACCCAGCCCAGCCGCGTCGACTCGCCGTTGCTGTCGTGGCGGAACACGTCGGCTGAACGTCCCGGATGGGCCCAGTCGGGCGTTGAGGGACGGAACTCGAGCCGCGCACCGGACAGGGCCGCCAGACTCTCCAGGTCACCCTTCAGGTCATGGAAGCCGACCGGTCGGGAGGGCGCGCCCCACTGCTCGGCGCCGGCGTTGCCACAGGCGACAGCGGCGACACGGAGCGTATGCAACGGGGCGGCGCCGGCCTGGGCGGTGAACACGTTGCCGATCTCGAACATCCGCACGCGCGACTGCTGGCGCGCGGTATTGCGCCCCAGCGCCGACACCAGTCCCGGCAGCAGCGAAGTGCGCATGACGCCCAGCTCCGCGCTGAGCGGATTGGCGAGCGCGACGCTTTGCCCGGTTGACCCCCACGCCTGCAGCAGGCTGGCATCGACGAAGGCGTAGTTGATCGCTTCCAGGAAGTCCCGTGCCGCGAGCTGGCGGCGCACCACCCCGCCGTCGACGCGGGTCTCGCTCGGCGCGACCAGCCGCGCGGCACCCGACGGTAAGGTGGTCGGGATGGCGTCGTAGCCGTGGATCCGCGCCACCTCTTCGATCAGGTCCTCCTCGATCGCAAGATCGAAGCGGCGGCTTGGCGGCGTCACCCGCCAGCCCAGCGGATCCGACTCCACCGCCAGGCCCAGCGCCCCGAGGATGCGCGCCNGATGGCGTCGTAGCCGTGGATCCGCGCCACCTCTTCGATCAGGTCCTCCTCGATCGCAAGATCGAAGCGGCGGCTTGGCGGCGTCACCCGCCAGCCCAGCGGATCCGACTCCACCGCCAGGCCCAGCGCCCCGAGGATGCGCGCCACCTCGCCGTCGGCAACGGTGAGGCCGAGCACCCGTGCGAGCCGGTCACGCCGAAGCAGGATCGGTCGCGGCGGCGCCAGATGCGCCTCGAGCGCGGCCTCGACCACCGGCCCGGGCACGCCGCCGGCCGCGTCAAGGATCAACCGGGTGGCGTACTCGAGCGCGATCCGGGGCAGCTCCGGGTCGACACCGCGTTCGAACCGGTGCGCCGCGTCGGTGTGCAGGCCGAGCTTGCGGCTGCGGCCGATGATCGCCTCGGGTGCAAAGTGCGCCGACTCGAGGAACACGTTGCGGCTGGCCTCGGTCACGCGGGTGTCGAAACCACCCATCACCCCGGCCAGCGCGACCGGCCGGTCGGCGTCGGTGACGAGCAGGAACTCGGCATCCAGCTGGGCGTCGCGTCCATCGAGCAGTTTCAGGGATTCGCCCGCGCGTGCCCGGCGTACACCCACCGGACCGGTCAGCGTGTCGCGGTCGAACGCGTGCATCGGCTGGCCGAGTTCCAGCATCACGTACTGGGTCACGTCGACCAGCAGCGAGACCGGGCGGACGCCGCTGCGGCGCAGGCGCTCGGCGATGCGCCACGGGGTCGGCGCGGACGCGTCGACGCCTTCGATCACGCGACCGCAATAGCGCGGGGCGTCGGCGCCGGCTTGCAGCTCGATCGGCAGGCTGGCCTGCGACACGGCCGGCACCGGTTCGAGTTCGAACGAAGCGACTTCGCTGCCGGACGCGGCGGCGACGTCGAACGCGATTCCGCGCACGCCGAAACAGTCGGCGCGATTGGGCGTCAGTTTGATCTCGATGCTGGCGTCGGGCAGGCCCAGCAGGGTAGCCATAGGCTGGCCCACCAACGCATCGGCGGGCAACTCGAGCAGACCGGAGGCATCGACGTCTGTCCCCAGCTCCTTTGCCGAGCACAGCATCCCGAAGGACTCGACACCGCGCAGCTTGGCCGGCGTGATCGCCATGCCGCCGGGGAGCACCGCGCCGACCTTCGCGAGTGGGGCCTTGAGCCCGGCACGGGCGTTGGGCGCGCCGCAGACGATCTGCACGCTTTCGCCGCCACCCGCGTCGACCGTGCACACCTGCAGCCGGTCGGCTTCGGGGTGCTTCTCGGCACTCACGATCTCGGCCACCACCACCCCGTCCAGCGCCCCGCCGAGGTCGGTCACCTCTTCGACCTCCAGCCCGATCGCGGTCAACGTCGCGACCAGTTGCTCGCGGCTGGCGGTGGTGGGCACGTGCTGGCGCAGCCAATTCTCGGAAAACTTCATGGTTGTCGTCCTTTCCCGGTGGCGTCAGGCGAACTGGCGCAGGAAGCGCACGTCGTTCTCGAAGAAGCTGCGCAGGTCGTCGACCCCGTAGCGCAGCATCGCGAAGCGCTCGACACCCAGTCCGAAGGCGTAGCCGGTGTACTTCTCCGGGTCGATGCCGACGTTGCGGAGTACGTTCGGGTGGACCATCCCGCAGCCCAGCACCTCCAGCCACCGCGTGGACCCGTCCGGCTGCTGCCAGGCGATGTCGACCTCGGCCGACGGCTCGGTGAAGGGGAAATAGCTCGGGCGGAACCGCATCTTGAAATCGCGTTCGAAGAACGCACGCACGAACTCGGCCAGGGTGCCCTTGAGGTCGGCGAAGCTGGCGTGCTCGTCGACCAGCAGGCCTTCGACCTGGTGGAACATCGGCGTGTGGGTCTGGTCGCTGTCGCTGCGATACACCTTGCCCGCGGCGATCATCCGCAGCGGCGGCTGGCCGCCGGTTGCCAGCAGGTCCTGCATGTAGCGCACCTGCACACCCGAGGTGTGGGTACGCAGCAGCCGCCCGTCATCGAAGTAGAAGGTGTCGTGCATCGCCCGCGCCGGATGGTGTGGCGGGAAATTGAGTGCCTCGAAGTTGTGCCAGTCGTCTTCGATCTCGGGGCCGTCGGACAGCTCGAAGCCGAGCCGCCCGAAGATGTCGGCGATGCGCTCGAGCGTTCGGCTCACCGGATGCAGCCCGCCGCGGCCGGAGTCGATGCCCGGCAGGGTGACGTCGATGGTTTCGTCGGCGAGCCGGGCATCCAACGCGGCGGACTCGAGCGCCTGTTTGCGCTCGCCCAGCGCCGCAGACACGGTGTCGCGCGCCTCGTTGATCGCGGCGCCGGCCGCCTTGCGCTCCTCCGCCGGCAGCTTGCCCAGCTGCTTGAGCTGGCCGGTGATGGTGCCGGACTTGCCGACCAGCGCGACCCGCAAGGCCTCGATGGCGGCCGGCGAATGGGCCGCGGCGATGTCCGCCAGCGCCTGGCGGGTCAGGGTTTCGATCTCACTCATGCGCAATCCCGATGTCACCGGACCATTCCGTCTCAGGAGCGACATCTGTCGCCACCCGCCGAACGCTTGAGGCAGGTCGCGACTGGCATCGCTCCTACGGGGAGCCCATTCCAAAAACGAACATGGGGAAGGACTTGCGCCCTTCCCCATGCGTTTACTGCGATGTACGTCCGCCTACAGGACCACATGGCCCCCTGCCGGCGGGCGACACACTTACGCTGCGAGCGCGCCCTTGGCCTTCTCGGTCAGCGCGGCAAAACCCGCCGCGTCGTGCACGGCGATGTCCGCCAGCACCTTGCGGTCGAGGGTGATGCCGGCCTTCAGGAGACCATTCATGAAGCGGCTGTAGCTCATGCCGTTGGCGCGGGACGCCGCATTGATGCGGGTGATCCACAGCGAACGGAAATTGCGCTTCTTCTGCTTGCGGCCGATGTAGGCGTACTGCAACGCCTTGGTGACCGCCTGCTTGGCGACGCGGAAGACCTTGCGGCGGGCGTGGTAGTAGCCCTTGGCCTGCTTGAGGATCTTCTTGTGGCGACGACGCGCCTGGACACCACGTTTGACTCGTGCCATTTCTCAGTCCTCCTCAGGCGTACGGCAACATGCGGGTGATACGACCGGCATCCTCGGCGCGGACGTGGTTCGTCTGCCGCAGGTTGCGCTTCCGCTTGGTCGCCTTCTTGGTGAGGATGTGGCTACGGTTGGCGTGGCCGCACTTGAACTTGCCGGACGCGGTCTTGCGAAAACGCTTGGCCGCCCCGCGGTGGGTCTTGATCTTGGGCATTGCGAATGTCCTTACGGGTTCTTGTCACTGGCCTGGGCGGTGGCTCGCGCCACGCTTTCCTTCCTGCCCAACACCGGCTTGTAAGTCGTTGATCCGAAAGGGATCCACGACAGGTCCTGGCTGCATTTCAACTTCAAACACACAACAAACCCCGGCGAACCGGGCCGGCCATTATGCCGTCCGCCTGCCGGGGTTGCAAATACTTCTTCGAAATCAGTCGCTTCGGGCGCCAGCCCGGAGCGCGGACCTCAGACCTTCTTCTTGGGCGCGATCATCATGACCATCTGACGCCCTTCGAGCCTCGGGCGCGATTCGATCACGATGTCCTCGCCGAGGTCGGCCTCGATCCGGGCGGCCATCTCGCGGCCGAGCTCCTGGTGGCTCATCTCGCGGCCACGGAAGCGGATGTTGACCTTGATCTTGTCCCCTTCCTCCAGGAACCCGCGCATCTTGCGCAGCTTGATCTGGTAGTCGCCCTCGTCGGTCACGGGGCGGAACTTGACCTCCTTGATCTCGACCTGCTTCTGCTTCTTCTTGGCCGCGTTGGCCTTCTTCTGCAGGTCGAACATGAACTTGCCGAAATCCATCACGCGGCAGACCGGCGGGTCGCCGTGCGGCTGGATTTCGACCAGGTCGAGTCCTTCTTCCTGGGCAAGGCTCAGGGCTTCGTCGCGCGAGAGCACGCCAACCATCTCGCCGTCGCTGCCGATCACGCGCACTTTCGGGACGCGGATCTCCTGGTTCTTGCGGTTCCGCTTGTCGGGGGTACTGATATTGCAATCTCCGGTATCAATCGTGCCGGCCGCATCGGTGCGGCCGGGTCTCTGGTGGACGCTGCCTCAGCCGGCGTCCTCGTCATGTAAACGCGCGGCGAACTCGGCGGTGGTCATCGACCCCAAATCCTCCCCCCCGCGGGTCCGCACCGCAACCATGCCGTTCTCCTTCTCGCGGTCCCCGACCACCAGCAGGTACGGCACGCGCTGCAGCGTGTGCTCGCGAATCTTATAGCCGATTTTCTCGTTGCGCAAATCGCTTTGGACCCGGAACCCTTGATTTGCAAGGGATTTCCGGACCTCCTCGACGTGGTCGGCCTGGGCATCGGTAATGTTCATCACGACCGCCTGGACCGGTGCCAGCCAGGCCGGGAACTGGCCTGCATGGTGCTCGATCAGGATGCCGATGAAACGCTCCATCGACCCCACGATTGCGCGGTGCAGCATGACCGGGTGGCGCTTCTGGCTGTGCTCGTCGACGTACTCGGCGCCCAGGCGGCCCGGCATCATGAAGTCGACCTGCATCGTGCCCAGCTGCCAGGTGCGGCCGATCGCGTCACGCAGGTGGTACTCGATCTTCGGGCCGTAGAACGCGCCCTCGCCGGGCAGCTCCTCCCATTCCACCCCGGCCGAACGCAGCGCCGAGCGCAGCGCGTCCTCGGCCTTGTCCCAGGTCGCGTCGTCGCCCAAGCGCGGTTCCGGACGCAGGGCGAGCTTGACCTGCACGTCGGTGAAGCCGAAATCGGCGTAGACCGCCATCGCCTGGCGGTGGAACGCGGTCACCTCGGACTCGATCTGCCCCTCGGTGCAGAACACGTGGCCGTCGTCCTGGGTGAACCCGCGCACGCGCAGGATGCCGTGGAGCGCACCCGACGGCTCGTTGCGGTGGCAGGCGCCGAACTCGCCATAACGGATCGGGAGGTCGCGATAGCTGTGCAGGCCGTGGTTGAACACCTGCACGTGGCCCGGGCAGTTCATCGGCTTCAGCGCGTAGGTACGCTTCTCCGACTCGGTAAAGAACATGTTTTCCTGGTAGTTGTCCCAGTGGCCGGACTTCTGCCACAGCGACACGTCGAGGATCTGCGGGCAGCGCACTTCGTCGTAACCGGAATCCCGGTACACCTTGCGCATGTACTGCTCGACCACCTGCCAGATCGACCAGCCCTTGGGGTGCCAGAAGATCAGCCCGGGCGCCTCTTCCTGCAGATGGAACAGGTCCTGCTGCCTGGCGATCCTGCGGTGGTCGCGCTTCTCGGCTTCCTCCAGCTGGTGCAGGTAGGCCTTGAGATCCTTGTCGTTGAGCCAGGCGGTGCCGTAGATGCGGCTGAGCATCTGGTTGTTGTGGTCACCGCGCCAGTAGGCGCCGGCGACCTTCATCAGCTTGAAGCTGCGCAGCTTGTCGGTGCCGGGCACGTGCGGGCCGCGGCACAGGTCGGTGAATTCGCCCTGGCTGTAGAGCGAAAGGTCCTGGTCGGCCGGGATCGACTCGATGATCTCGGCCTTGTAGTGCTCGCCGATGCCCTTGAAGAACGCAACCGCCTCGTCGCGCGACTTGACGCTGCGGCTGACCGGCTGCGCCTCTTTCACGATCTTCTGCATCTCGGCCTCGATGGCCGGCAGGTCCTCGGGCGTGAACGGGCGCTCGTAGGCGAAGTCGTAGTAGAACCCGTTGTCGATGACCGGGCCGATGGTCACCTGCGCGCCCGGGAACAGGCGCTGCACGGCCTGGGCCAGCAGGTGCGCGGTGGAATGGCGCAGCACCTCGAGCGCGTCGGGGTGCCTGTCGGTAACGATCTCGAGCGCGGCGTCGTGGTCGATCCGGAAGCCGGTGTCGACCAGCTTGCCGTCGACCTTGCCGGCCAGCGCGGCCTTGGCCAGGCCGGGGCCGATCGAGCCGGCGACGTCGGCGACGGAAACGGGGTGGTCGAATTCGCGGCGGGAACCGTCGGGGAGCGTGATTGCAATCATGGGGATCAGGGTTCGGGCTTCTGTAGGAGCGGGCAAACAAAAAGCGCCACGAGGGCGCCTGCGGATGCGGAAGCCTCGGGGCGTGTCAGCGTTGGCCGGTGGTAGTGTCCATGTCGCACGCTCGGCCGGCGCGTCGGCGCGGGCCACCTCGGTCGGGGCGACCGGGCCGGCCGCACCCCGCAATAGTCCGGAACGGGGCGCGGCAAGTCAACGGCGGCAAGGTGGCCGTTTGCTTGCACCGAAACGCGAAAACAACCACGGCCGGGGCAGACCCGGCCGTTTTCGCAACATTCTGGTGGGCGGTACAGGGTTCGAACCTGTGACCCCTACCATGTCAAGGTAGTGCTCTACCGCTGAGCTAACCGCCCTTCGCCTTGAACAACCCGGCGAGAGGGCGCGCAGTTTAGCCCGCGGCGGGACCGTCGGCAATAGCCGCGAGCACGCCGGCCCACTATGCGGCGAAACCCTGCTCCTTGAGCCGGTGCAGTTCGTCGCGGACCGATGCCGCCTGCTCGAACTCCAGGTCGCGGGCGTGCTGGTACATCTGCTGCTCGAGCTTCCTGATGCGTGCGGCCAGCTGGCCGGGGCTGAGCGCCGCGTACTCTGCAGCCTCTTCCGCCGCCTTGCGGGCACGGTTACGCCCTTTCAGCGAGTCCGGATCGACCCGCGCACCCTCCATCACATCGACGACCGGGCGGCTCACCGACTGCGGCGTGATGCCGTGTTCTGCGTTGTATTCGACCTGCTTGGCGCGACGGCGGTCGGTCTCTTCGATCGCCCGCTTCATCGAGTCGGTCATCCGGTCGGCGTACAGGATCGCCTTGCCGCGGACGTTGCGGGCGGCACGGCCGATGGTCTGGATCAGCGAGCCGGTCGAGCGCAGGAAGCCTTCCTTGTCGGCGTCGAGGATCGCCACCAGCGACACCTCGGGCATGTCCAGGCCCTCGCGCAACAGGTTGATGCCGACCAGCACGTCGAACTTGCCGAGCCGCAGGTCGCGGATGATCTCGACGCGCTCGACCGTGTCGATATCCGAGTGCAGGTAGCGCACCCGGACGCCATGCTCGCCGAGGTATTCGGTCAGGTTCTCGGCCATGCGCTTGGTGAGCGTGGTAATCAACACGCGGTCGCCCATCGCGGTGCGCTTGGTGATTTCACCGAGCACGTCGTCGACCTGGGTCGCGACGGGCCTGATCTCCACCTCGGGGTCGATCAGCCCGGTGGGCCGCACGACCAGCTCGGTGACCTCGCCTGCGGAGTGCTCCAGTTCGTACTTCCCCGGCGTGGCGGACACGAAGATCGCCCGGGGCGAGCGCCCCTCCCATTCCTCGAACTTCAACGGCCGGTTGTCCAGCGCCGACGGCAACCGGAACCCGAACTCCACCAGCGTCTCCTTGCGCGAGCGGTCGCCCTTGTACATCGCACCGACCTGGGGAACGGTCACGTGCGACTCGTCGCAGACCAGCAGCGCGTCCGGTGGGAGGTAGTCGAACAGGCACGGCGGCGGCTCGCCGGGCATGTGGCCGGTCAGGTGGCGGCTGTAGTTCTCGACACCGTTGCAGTAGCCAACCTCGGCCAGCATCTCCAGGTCGAACTGGGTGCGCTGGGCCAGCCGCTGCGCCTCGACGAGCTTGTTCTGCGCATACAGCTGCTCCAGCCGCACCCGGAGCTCGTCCTTGATCGCATCGACGGCGTCGAGCACCGTGCGGCGCGTGGTCACGTAATGGGACTTGGGATAGATCGTGTAGCGCTGGAGCTTGCGCAGCGTCTCGCCCGTGAGGGGGTCGAACGCGGTGACATTCTCGATCTCGCCGTCGAACAGCTCGATCCGCACGGCCTCCATCTCCGACTCGGCCGGGTGCACGTCGATCACCTCGCCCCGGACGCGGTAGGTGCCGCGGCGCAGCTCGGTGTCGTTTCGCGAGTACTGCATCTCGGTCAGGCGCCGGATCAGTTCGCGCTGGTCGATCCGCTCGCCGCGGACCATATGCAGCACCATCCGGAAGTATTCGTTGGGATCGCCGAGCCCGTAGATCGCCGAAACGGTGCAGACGATGATGCAGTCGCGCCGCTCCAGCAGCGCCTTGGTCGCCGACAGCCGCATCTGCTCGATGTGCTCGTTCACCGAACTGTCCTTCTCGATGAAGGTGTCCGATGACGCCACGTAGGCCTCGGGCTGGTAGTAGTCGTAATAGCTGACGAAGTACTCGACCGCGTTGTGCGGGAAGAACTGCTTGAACTCGCCGTACAGTTGCGCCGCTAGGGTCTTGTTGGGCGCCATGACCAGGGTCGGCTTCTGCACCCGCTGGATCACGTTGGCGATCGTGTACGTCTTGCCGGACCCCGTGACCCCGAGCAGGGTCTGGTGGGCCAGGCCCGCCTCGAAGCCGGCCGACAGCTTCTCGATGGCCTGCGGCTGGTCGCCGGCAGGCTGGTAAGGCGAGACGAGCTGGAACACACCCTCGCGCGCCGGCGCGTCCGGCGACGGGCTTGTCGTGGCGGGGATGTCGATCGAAGAGTCGGTCATCGCTCGTGGAATGGGGGACGAAACGCCCAGTGTAGGACCTCGTCCGGATGGGGGCGGACACGGGGTTTCCCTACCCCGACGATTGCCGGGCGCCGACTGCGGTTCAGCTGCTGTCGCCTGACGATGGCGCCTTGCTTACGGATGGAGCGAGGCGATGGCGCACGAAGCGCACATACGTACCGGCGGGTACACCCTGGTCGAACTGATGGTGACGCTGGCGGTGCTCGCGGTGACGCTGACGATTGGCGTGCCCGCGTTTGCGGGCGTCATCCAGCGCGCCCGGGAGGCGAACGCCTACCACCTGCTGACAGCCTCCTTGGCCGCCGCCCGGATCGCCGCGGTGAAGGACGGGACCGCCGTGTCCGTGTGCCCGAGCCCCGACGGCGCCCGCTGTCGGGGCGACGCGGTCTGGGAAGGTGGCTGGATCGTCTACAGCGACCCGGGCGACGAGGGCCAGCCGCGGGATGCCCGAGCGGTACTCCAGCACGTCGAAGGCATCGGCCCCGGATTGGCCCTGCGAAGCACGAGTGGGCGCACACGGGTCCGCTTCACCCCAGACGGCTGGTCCTACGGCCGCAACCTGAGCGTGCGGCTGTGCGGGCTCGAGGGGAGCCGGCTGCTGGGGAAGGTGGTGGTGAACAATGCGGGGCGGCCGCGGAGCGAGCGCTATGGCGCGGGAGAACCCTGCCCTTACCTGCTCTGAGGCCCCATACGCAAAAGGCCCGCATCGCTGCGAGCCTTCTGGAAGAACTTGGCGCCCGAAGTTGGACTCGAACCAACGACCCCCTGATTAACAGTCAAGTGCTCTAACCAGCTGAGCTATTCGGGCGGGACGCGCATTGTAATGCGCCTGTGGTCCGGGTCAAGTCCGACGGGGTGGACTTACCAGCATTCGGAGGCCGATCCGGCCGTGCCGGTGATCCCACGGGTCCCGGTCTGGTCCAGCGACAGGGTCCCGCACTTGGTGTCCTTGGTGGCCTGGTGGTTCTGCGGGGTCGCCGTAATGCTGTAGGTCCGCGCCGCCGACGCTGCGAGCGCAATGGCGTAGTGCCCCTGCAGCTCGTTCTGGCAGTCGCTGGCCGGGAGCGCGGCACCGACGTAGGTCAGGTTCGTGGTGTAGTAGCGCTCCATGAACTGCGCGCCCTCCAACGCACAACCGGCTGCCGCGTTTCGACGGCTCTTGATCATCGCGAAGTCGTAGCTGGCATACGCGATGCCCGCCAGGATCGCGATGATCGCCACCACGATCATCAGCTCGATGAGGGTAAAGCCCGCGACTGCGCGGCGCGGAGTGCGAAAACTCTTGATCATCTGATTCACTTCCTCAGGACTTCACGCCAGGAAACCCGGCCGGACGAGGAGTCCGGGTTGATGCGGACCGAGCCGGTACCGCCGGAGGAGCCGCCGGCGCTCAGCAGCTTGTCGATCAGCACGCTGTCGGTGTTCATGCCCACGCCGAGGTCGATCGAACCGACCGCCTTGCCGTTGATCTCGTCGTCGCTGAACGAGCCGTCTCCATCGACGTCGAAGAAGTGCTCGCCAACGCTGCCACCGGTGAACGCATTGATCGCGTTGATGTAACCACGGCCACCCGGTGTGCAAGGGTCGCTGCTGGGAATGATGCTGGAGGTGATGAACACCGGGCCCACGACCTGCGCATCGCCGATGATCCGTTCACCCTCGGCGAGCTGGTTCGGCGGAGTCAACAGGTCCACCAGCCAGCCGCGCTTTCCGGCGGGCATCGTGACACTGGAGGACTCGAACGCCCGGACCGGCTTGCCGCCGATCGACCCGCTTTCGGTGATCGTGCGCTCCACCAGCAGGCCGTTCGCACCATCGTTGGCTGCCCGAGTTCCGATGGAGTCTCCGTCGATGATGCCGTACATGCTCTGCACAGCCTTGCTCGAAAGGTCCTCGTTGGTCAGCAGACGGCCCGTTCCGAAGAACACCCAGCGCTTGTAGTTGACCGGATCGATGCCCAGCGACACCGCACCGCTGATCGGCTGGCGGTTGCCGCTGGCATCCGTCGCAATGAACAGCGGAGCGTGGTGGTTGCTGTTGGCGTTGTTGATCTGGTTCGCGTTGTTCCCACCTGCGACGCCCCAGTCGGATGCCGTGGTGCCCTCGAGGCTGAACTTCCAGACGTTGCCCTGCTGGTCGCCGGCATACACGAGATCCACGGTGCCGTTGCCGTCCGAGTCCCAGCCACGCGGGCCGGAAAGGCCATTGTTGGTGGCCGTGCTGGTCTGCAACTTGGTGACCGCCCCGGAGTCGACATCGACAATCCAGAGGACCGAGCGGTCATTGGTGCTGTTGACGCCGTTACCGAAAATGACGCTGACGGAACCGTTGTTGAGACGGGCAACGATCGGTTCGCCCATCACCAGGCCCATGTCCGCGTCACCCGCGATGTCGAACTTGACGTTGGTCGCGGTGAACGAGGCCGGATTGGTCACGTCCAGGGCAAAGACGCCCTTGCCGCCATGACCCAGCGTGCCCGCGAGGATGTTCCTGCCGTTCGGATACGTAACCGTCCGGGTCATGTTGCGATCGGACACCGTGATCGGACCATCGACGAAATAGCGGTGCGTGTAGCTGCGAGCACTCAGCTCCTTGAGCTGGGCCATCTGCACCCCACGCGGCACGTACGCGAACACTTCCGCGCCGGTCGCCCCGTTGAAGGCATGCAGCATGCCGTCATTGGCACCGACATAGAGAGTGTCGGCATCCTTTGAATAGAACGGCGAGCTGTGGATCACGTCACCCAGCAGATGCGGGCGGTTCCTGAGGTCGCCGCCATTGGCTTCCTCGCCCGAGTCGTCGCCACGCAGGTAGTCGGCGATGCTGAAACCCTCTGCGCTGGTACCCAGCGCAGTCGCCTGGGCCGCCGTTGGGAAGGTGCCGCGGGTACCGGCGGCGTCGGTCGTGACGATCCTCCGCAACGCCCATGCAGGAAACTCCTCGGAGGCCTTCCAGACGGGGCTGTTCTCGTTCACCCCGCTCACGGTAACCGGGTAGGCGATGATGTCGCCGCTCCAGCTCTCGCTGATGTACTTCGCCTGGAACAGCTTGGTCTCGGTGCTGATGGACGTGCTGCTGGCCGAAACGTTGGACCGGGAGCCGACGCGCTCACCGATCGTGGCGAGGGCGCTTTCCAGTGCCTTTGCAAAGGCGCTGGGGTCGGTCGCGGCTACGAATTCGCCGTGACCGTTGACGGCCGCATGCAGGAGGTCGTCGATGCGTTCGTCGTTCTCGGTGTCGGTCGGATCGGGCCAGTCGGTCAGGTCGGCGCCGTTCCGGCTGACACCGCCCTTGTCGATCACCTGCTTGACCGACGACTGGTCCACCGTGCCGGTCAGGCCGATCGAGATGCCGAAGGTGACCATGTGTTGCCAGAACGCAGGGTTGAGAGCCGAGGTGGGAACGATGTTGTTCAGATCGGTCCGGAGGTCGGTCTTCCAGTAGTGCATCGCAACGTCCGCCAGCGTCGTCGAGGCACTGCCCTTGTAGGGCGCAACGGGGTCGTAGGTGTAGGTCTTGCCGGGCGAGCCATCAGCGTTGGCCGGCGCGGAGATCTTCGTCCCGGCGCTGGCGTCCGCATTGCCGACGCCGGAAGTCCCTGAGTTCCAGTAACCGTCGGTGGTCAGGATCGAGAAGTTCTGCCGGCACTGGAACTGCTTGCCGGACGAGTCCTTCGTGCCGCCATAAGGACCGGTATCACCGGTCTGGCTGAAATAGTTGCCCGCGCGCTGCAGCGCCGGAAGCAGCGGGGTGCCGTTGTATCCGCGTGCTTCGAACAGCCGGCTGAACCAGGTCGTCCGGTTGTTGCCGCGAAACAGACCGTTGTCCGTCGCTACCGGAATGAGGAACTCCGCGTTGTCATATCCGTCCCCGTTGGGACCCCAGATGGTCGTGAAACCGACCCGGTATTTCTCCCCATCCAGGCCCGAAAAAGCTTCACTGGCACCAGCTTTCGCAGCCTTCATGCGGGTGCGGTGATATGAAAACCAGACCGCGTAGTTGCCGCGTTCGTCAGTGTCAGACCGGTTGGTTGGCGTTGTGGCAGTGTGATTGCCCCATTCCCAGTCACCGTCCCACTGTTGCACGAGCTCGGAACGTCGCGTGGTCCCACCAGTGCGTAACTGATACCGGTAATAGTTCCGCTGCGATGCGAGATAGGTGGCATCCGTGCTGGACGGGTCCTTTGGAACATAGAACGTCTGGGTGCCACCACACACTTCACGGTTTGCGCCGTTCCGGTCGACCCATTCGCAACTATCGCTACTCGCCAGGTTGATCGTCCCGCCGGAGGCGCGACTGAGATCTGCATATGCGGCGGCGTAAGTGGTACCACCGGTCAGACGATTTCCGTCGGCACCCTTCCAAGGCAGGTAGGTGGTCGCAGGGTTGTAGTAGACGGAGTTGTGGACGTATGTCCGGTCTTTCCAATCGCTGATCGAATCGCCCGGCATCGCATCGAACACCATCGAGCCGGAGTCGTCGAGGATGAACAGGATGTTCGGCGGGATCCCGTTTCCGGCTCCCGGTGGGGTCGAGGGCAGCGTCAGCCCGGCCGATGCGGGCAGGGCCACGAAGGTGGCGAGTGCGGCGACAAGCGGCGCGCTCCAGCGGGACGGATGTTGGCGTCGGGCATTGGTCTTCATGGGGGTCCTGCTCATGAGCCGGCGAAGCTCGCCTGGAGGATGACGGTGGCCCGTCCTTCCGCGGTGCTGCGCGCGGTGATGCGATAGCGGGGACGCATGCAGCTGGGATGGCGCGGAATCTCGCGATCGCACAGCGGCCAGCCGGGGGCCTCGTCCATGTACTCGACGAAGTACTGCGGGGTGCCGCCGAGCACGCTGACCTGGGTGGCGTCGACCCATCCATTGAAGTTGGGATCGTCCGCGCGCTCGGGCTTGTTCTCGGCCGGAACCGGCGTCGCGCAGAGGCCCTGGTTGCAGGTATCGGCCAGGGTCGGGAACGCCGCGAGCGTGCCGGGCTGCAGCAGCCGCGTCTCCGCCTCGCGCAGCGCCGCCTCGGCGGCCTGGAACCCGATGCTGCGGTCATACATGTTTGCGCTCATGCGTTCTTCCATGAGCGTTCCGCGCAGGCTGGCGAGTCCGAGCAGGGTCATCACCAGCAGCAGGATCAACACCACGATCAGGGCGGCGCCGCGCTCTTGCCGCGGGGCGCCAGGGTTCGGGAATCGGCTCATGACGTACGGTTCCGGAGGTTGACGACGTGGGAAATGTCACGGGTCAGCTGGCCCCCGTCGGTACCGACGTTCTCGCGTCCCTGGACGGTGAGCGTGATGCGCACTGCGGTGACGTTTTGCCATGCCAGTCCGGCGGCCGCGTCGACGTAGTCGGGCGCGCCGTCGACCAGGAACTGGATCTGCATGTCCTGGATGCCTTCGGAGACTTCCTCGCGTGCGCCATCCACACCCTTGTCCATCGGCTGCCGGTACAAGGAGCGACCACCGCGGCCGTTGTCCGCCACGAACCAGCGCGCGGCGTGCAGTTTCACCACGATCGACTTGGCACCATATTCCTTGAACGTGCCGTTCGCGGTGCACTCCACCGGCAAGCCCAGGCCCTTGGTGCAGTTCCCCGGGCCACTCGACACGTTGCCGGTGTTGTGGACGATCGTGACGTTGGACGCATTGACGTTGGTGGCCTGGAAGATGGAAGCCTGGCCGTAGTCGCATACCATCAGGATGTCGAAATTCTCGATGCCGTGGTCGTTGGTATTGACCTTGAACTGTGCTGAGTTCTTGTCATGCCCGACGACCGTAACGCCCCCCGACGTCCCTGACATCAGCTCGATGGCATCCGTCCCCGCGGCAGTACCCGCGAGTGCCCCGTTGTCATACCCGAGTATCCCAGCGGCCCAGTTGGCCCACCACAGACCACCAGGACTCTCCAACACATTGGCGGTCGGGAGATTAGCGGCGCACGGGTTGCCCGCCGCTTCCCGGACCTCCCTCGCCATCAACTCGAAGGCGACCCGTCCATTTTCCTGCAGGCGGGCCAGGCTCTCGGTCGTGCGATAGGTCTGCTGGTTCGACACGAACACGCCGATGGCCCCGCCGACAACCAGCAATCCCAGCACCATCGAGATCATCAACTCGATGAGGCTCAGGCCAGCCTGGAGATGGCGCATGTGGACATCACGGATGGTCTTCATAGGCGGGTCACCGTCTGGATCTGCTGTTCTTCCGCACCTTCGGTGCCGCGCGTGTCGTCCCAGCGGACGGTGATGGTGCAGTTGCGGGACTGGCTGCCGGCGATGACGTCGCACTGGATCCGTCCGCAGGCATCCTCGCCCATGCTTTCCTCGATCGAGGCCAGCCAGCGCGCCTGGTCCGCCGCGACCAGCGAGCCCGCAGCGGCAGGCGGATCACAGACGAAGTCGGCGGTGTTGTAGGTACCTGCGCGCGCGACATCCAGGTTTGCCCGCATCGCATCGAGGATGCCGTAGCTCTGGATGACCGCCTGGCTGCGCTCGAGCGAACTCTGGCTGTTGCGCAACGCGGTGGCCTGCATCGCGGCAATGCCCAGCAGACCGATCGCCATGACGAGCACCGCGATCAGCACCTCGATGAGGCCAACGCCACGCGCGGCGCTACGCGGGCCGCGGGAGCGCGAAAACCGCCTGTGACGGGCGGCCGGGAAAGTGATCATTGGCATGCTCCGCCACCGTTCTCGGGGTCCGTGGAAATCCGGCTGCCTGCGCCGATTGAAACCACCCGCACGTTTTGCGCCGGCGAGGTGGTGGGTATGCAGAAGCGATAGGACGCCGCGAGCAATGCGCCGTTCGGGGCGTCGCCGTCACGGCCGAAACCGTCCGAGCCGAAGACGACATCAAGGTCTCCCGAGAACTCCACCGACGGGTTCGGGAAACCCGCACGGATCACCTCGCCGGCGTCGGCGGCCTTGTTCGCGTTGGCGTCGACGAACGCAACCAGTGAGCCGGCGTTGCCATCGCACCCGCGGCACACATTGACCCGCCGATTGCTGCGCACGGCCTCCATGCGTGCCGACTGGAGCGTGGCGACCAGCTCGTTGGCCGCACTCGCCAGCCGATTGCTGTTGATGATCGAGGTGAAACTCGGCGTGGCGATGGCCAGCAGGATGGCCGCGACGGCCACCGTTACCATCAGTTCGACCAGCGTGAATCCGCCGGAAAGCCGCCGGCCGCTCGCAGGCATGCCAATACTGGAATCAATGGATTGCATTGCCCCTCCCCAGGGTGCTCCGGATGCCAAGTTAGCCAACCCGCCGATGTCTAGCCAGCCGCCGCCGATGGATGGTGCGACAGACGGGACGAGCGGTGATGGGCAACGATCCGCCGCGATCGTGCATCATGCGGCGACTATGCGCGAGCACCCGCCCCACCCGCTTGACGCCCTCTGGCAGGCACCGGCGATCATCTGGGTCCTGCTGGCCGGCGAATGCCTCGCCGGCATCCTGGCCCTCGCCCCCGGCATTAGCGGCAGCCGCTGGATCTATTTCGGACTGGCCTCGCTGGTCGTTCAGTGGGTGGCGTTGCTGACGCTGGGCACGCTTTACCTGACGCGCAACCTGCTCACCGGGCTTCGGCCCCTCCGGCTGGCCTGGCTGGCCGTGGGCATGCTGCTGGTCAATACGTGGCTGGTGGCGTGGCTGGCGTGGTGGCTCATGGGTGACGCATGGCCCGTCGCCGCGGACGGCTGGCCGGCATTGGTTGCCCGCCTCACCGGCATCGCCCTCGCCGTCGGCTTCCTCGGCCTGGCGGCCTTCCAGAATCACTGGCGCGGGCGGCTGCATGCGGTGCGGGCCAAGCAGTCGGAGCTGCAGGCGCTGCAGGCGCGCATCCGGCCGCACTTCCTGTTCAACACGCTCAACACCGGGGCGGCGCTGGTGCACCAGCGGCCGGAGGAGGCGGAGCGGCTTCTGCTGGACCTGGCGGACCTGTTCCGGGCGGCACTGGCCGGGCCGCGGCAGATCCTGCTGGAGGACGAGCTCTCCCTCGCCCGGCGCTATCTCGAGATCGAGGCGCTGCGCTTCGGCGAGCGGTTGCAGGTCCGCTGGGAGCTGCCGCGGGTGCTGCCCGGGGTGACCGTGCCGGCGCTGTCGATCCAGCCGCTGGTCGAGAACGCGATCCGCCACGGCGCCGAGCGCATGGCGCGCGGCGATGTGGAGGTGGCCGTCTCGACGACACCGGACACGGTCGTCGTGCGCATCAGCAACCCCCTTCCGGAGGCCGGCGGGACCGCCGTGCCGGGGCACCGGGTGGGACTCAACGCCTCGCAGGTGAGGATCGAGGCGCTGACCGGCGGGCGCGGCAGCGTCCGCACCGAGACAATCGGCGGACGCTACGTGGCGACGGTGCGGTTGCCGGTCGGGCCGGCCTGAGTCCCGGGACCGGCTACGCCACCACGCGGTAGCACGGCCGGTATTCTCCGGCGATCTTCATCCGGCGCTGTTCAACGAACGCCCGCAGCAACGCATCCAGCGACTGCATCATGTCGGTGTCGCCGTGGATCAGGAACGGGCCGTGCTGTTCGATCCGCCGCATGCCGTCTTCCTTGACGTTGCCGGCGACGATGCCGGAGAACGCGCGGCGCAGGTCAGCCGCCAGCTCGAACGGCTTGCGGCCGTGGTGCAGGTCCAGCGCCGCCATCGCCTCGTGGCTTGGCACGAAGGGCCGCTGGAATTCCAGCGGCACGTTGAGCGACCAGTTGAAGAAGAACGAGTCACGCTGGGCCAGCCGGTGCTCGCGCACCTTGCGCACGCCCGCCGCCATCCGCTTCGCGACCGCGGCGGGGTCGCCGATGATGATCTCGTAGCGCTCCGTCGCCGCATCGCCCAGCGTGAGCCGGATGAACCGGTCGATCTGCTCGAAGTACGGCGCCGACGAGGTCGGGCCGGTCAGGATGAGCGGGAACGGCACGCCAGCATTCTCCTCGCGCAGAAGGATGCCCAGCAGATACAGGATCTCCTCGGCCGTGCCGACGCCACCGGGGAACACCACGATGCCGTGGCCGAGCCGGACGAACGCCTCCAGGCGCTTTTCGATGTCCGGCATGATCACCAGGTGGTTGACGATCGGGTTGGGCGACTCGGCCGCGATGATGCCCGGCTCGGTCACGCCGATGTAGCGGCCACGGCGACGGCGCTGCTTGGCGTGGGCGATGGTCGCGCCCTTCATCGGCCCCTTCATCGCGCCCGGGCCGCAGCCGGTGCAGATGTCGAGTTCGCGCAGGCCGAGCTGATAGCCGACCTCCTTGGTGTACATGTACTCCTCGCGGTTGATCGAGTGCCCACCCCAGCAGACGACCAGGTTCGGGTCGGAAGGCTGCAGCACGCGCGCGTTGCGCAGCAGGCCGAACACCGCGTCGGTGATGCCCTCGCTGGTGTCGAGGTCGCGTCCGCCCTCCTCGTCCAGCTCGATCGCCCGGTAGGCCAGGTCGCGTACCGTCGCCGCCAGCAGTTCGGCGACGCCGCGGATGATGTCGCCGTCGACGAAGGCCATCGCCGGGGCCTTGTGCAGGTCGATCCGCACCCCGCGGTCGAGCTGGTGCACCTGGATGTCGAAGTCGGGATAGAGCTCCTGCGCCGCGCGCGGGTCGTCGGACTGGCTGCCGCTGGTGAGCACGGCCAGTGCGCAGCGGCGCAGCAGGTCGTGCATGCCACCGGCGGAGGCGTCCGCGAGTTCGGCGACTTCAGCGCGGGAAAGGATGTCCAGCCCCCCGCGCGGGTGGATGCGCGCGTCGACGGTGGGCAGGGTGGCGTTGGCGGTTTCAGTCATTCGGCTCTCGTTCTTCTCGTTGTTATCCGGACGACTCTAGAGCGGCGGCCGGCAAAAGAAAACGGCCGGGTTGCCCCGGCCGTCTTCGGTGTTGCACAGGTGCGATGGATCAGAACTCGTAACGCAGGGTCAGCATCGCCGCCCAGCGCGACACCGGGCGCGACGGATTGCGCGAGTCGGCGTCGTACACGTTCAGCTCATCCCACGACGGGTTGCTGTCGCTGCCCAGGTCGTACACGTAGCTGCCGTCCGGGTTGATGCCATCGAGGGCCGCCAGGTAACGGGTGTCGAACCCGTCGATCTGCATGGTGTGGCCCCAGTCGTCGTTGAGCAGGTTGAGGAAGTTGTAAATGTCCAGGCGGACGATCGACTTGTGGCCATCCATCAGGCCGGGCAGCTCCTGCTGGAAGCCCAGGTCAAGCTGGTTGATCCACGGCATGTTGTCGGCGTTGCGGCCGGCGATCTGGCCACGCTGCGACTGCAGGTACGGGTTGTTGGAGATGAACTCGTGGAACGCCGCGATCTGCTCCGGGGTGGCCGAGCCATAGCTCACGTTCGGATCGTTGAGCAGCGGCACGTAGGCCGGATCCTGCCAGATGCCGTCGCCGTTCATGTCGCCGTCGACCAGCCAGGTGTACGGCAGGCCGTCACGACCGTTGTAGTACGCGGTGATGCTGGTCTTGTAGTCGCCGAAGAACGCGTACTCCCAACCCAGCGAAGCCTTGATCGAGTTCTCGATCGCACGGCTCGCGGGGGTGGCGATCTCCTGGTTCGGGTTGACCCGCGAGACGTACTGATAGCTGGACCAGGCCTGCGAGCTGGCGTCGGACCCGACTTCCTCGGCGTCGGTATAGGTGTAGCTCAGGCTGCCGTACCAGTTGTTGGCCAGCGGCTTGTTCAACGACAGGGTCAGCGAGTTGGAGTAGCCCTCGTCGGTGTTGCCCAGGACGGTCGACTGGTTGCTGAAGCCGGGGTTGCGGCCGCAGTTCTTGTTCGAGCTCGACATCGAGCCGAACGAGCACCAGTAGCTGCCACGGCCGTCGGCCATCTGGCTGGTCGGCGCGTCGTACAGGCCGGTCTCCGGGTTATAGGCACCGATGTTGATTGCCTGGTAGAACGCGGCGTCACGGGCGCGAATGGACTGCAGCTCGACCGAGCCGATCACGCCGTACCACGGCAGTTCGTGGTCGTAGCCGAGGCTGATCTTCCACACGGTCGGCAGCTTGAAGTCGGGATCGATGGTGTCGATCGCGAAGCCACGGCCGCCGGCGGGCACGTTCTGGTTGTACGGATCCGGGCTGAACGGCGCGGCCGTCGGGTCATCCTCGCGGTACGACAGCAGGGTGACACCGTTGTTCTGGTACGGGTTGGCCAGCCACACGAACGGCGGGACGCTCTGGAATGCACCGATGCCACCGCGCAGCTGCGAGTAGCGCTCGGTATCGAAGCTGTAGTTGAACGATACGCGCGGCAGGATGACGCGGTTGTCCGAGCCCAGCTGGTAGGCGTTGGAGTAGCCGAACGCTTCCTCGAAGCCCGCGGCCTCTTCCGGCGCCTTGTCGGCCTTCGGGATGTTGACGCGCACGCCGTAGGTCAGCGACAGCTGGTCGTTGACCTGCCAGGTGTCCTGCAGGAACGGGCTGATCTGGGTGTACACCAGCGCGGCGGCGATGTCGTCGATCTCGTAGCCCGGGGCCGGGGTGCGCAGGTCGTACTGGTAGTAGTTGCCGGCAGCGAAATCCTCGAGGCTGGCAAACCGGTATGAGCCATGCAGGTCGCGGCCGTACAGGTTGTAGACGTCGTGGCGCAGGTAGTCGACGCCACCCTTGATGACATGGTCGCCGGCATAATAAGTACCGGAGATCGTGGCGGCCAGGCGCTCGGTGTTGATCTGGTTCTCGTGGCGGTTGTTGTCCTCGCCGATGAAGATCGAGCCACCGTTGGCAGTCTCGACCTCGACCTCGGGCTGGTTGACCGCGTTGCCGTTGATCTGGTCGAACGTCTGGTGGCTCAGCTTCACCTCGGTGGAGAAGTCCATCGTCCAGTCGCTGAACAACTGCAGCGAGGTGTTCTTGGTAACGTTGTCGATGTCGTACCAGTGGCTGGTCAGGACCACCGAGTCGGCGCGGTCGTCATACGGCGACGGGCGGAATTCCTCGGTCTGCTGGTAGGTCAGGCTGGCGCGGTGGTTGTCGCTGATGTTCCAGTCGATCTTGCCCAGGTAGCGCTTGTTGTCCAGGTTGACGCCGGTCGAGCCGTAGGTGCCCGGCTGCAGGCCCAGGTCGTTGGCGATGGCGATCGCCTGCTCGACGTCGGCCGTGGTGACATCGCCGTTGGCCACGCCGTCGGAGCTGGCCGAGCCGCCGAAGTTCTTGATGGTCTGCTCTTCGTACGAACCGAAGAAGAACAGCTTGTCCTTGATGATCGGGCCACCGAGGGTCACGCCGGCGGTGGTGTCGGTGTCGAACAGCGCGTACTCCTCGCCATCGCGCTCGCCGACCATGCTGCCGGCGTCCTTGTAGACGTAGTACGCCGAGCCATGGAACTCGTTGGTGCCGGACTTGGTGACGGCGTTGACGGTCGCGCCAACGGTGTCGGAAGCGACGTCGAAGTCCGAGACCTTGAGGTCGTAGGCGGCGATGGTGTCGACCGAGATCGGCGAACCGGTGTACGGCATGCCGTTGGAGTTGAGGCCGAACGGGTCGCCCTGCGACAGGCCGTCGACGGAGATGGTGTTGAAGCGGTTGTTGATGCCGGCCACGGAGATCGAGCCCGACGCCTGGTCGGTCACCTGGATGCGCGGGTCGAGGCGGGCGATGTCGTCCACCGAGCGGCTGCTCTGCGGCGCCAGCTCAAGCTGGCGGCCAGCGACGGAGGTGCCCATGCCCTTGTTGTCGGCATTGAAGGTGGCCAGCAGGCGGCTGCCGGTGACGGCGACCGTGCCCAGCGTGGTGGCATCACCGGACGCGAGCTGCGCGTCGATGTTGCTGATCTGGTTGAGCGAGAGGAACACCCCGTCCTCGGTGTCCGTGCCGACGCCTTCCTTGGTGACCGTGATGGAGTACGGGCCACCGACGCGCAGGCCGCGCGCGTTGTAGCGACCCTCGGCGTCCGTGACCGCGCGGCTGACCGTGCCCGACTCGGTGTGGACGATGGTCACCTCGGCGCCCACGACGGGCTGACCGTCGCTACCGACGACCTGGCCGCCAACACCGGCAGAGGTGCTCTGGGCGAATGCGGGAGCGGTGGCAAGGGCGACAAGCAGGCCGAGCGTGAGCCTGGACATGCGGGCGGGGTGGTTCATGGCGGGTGGGCCTCGGGATGGGAAGTGGTACTTGACCCCGGGGTCTTCGGACGACCGCCGGGCACGTCAGACACGACAAACCGGCGTCGGCGCCGGTTAACGTGAGTTTAACACGGCGGGATACTAGTGCGAATGGTTGACGGTTTCATGACAGTCGCCTTCCAGCTGTCATACGGCGGGGGTGATCTGCAGGTAGGCACCGAGCCCGTCCAGGAACATCTGGACCGAGATCGCCACCAGCAGCATGCCCATCAGGCGCTCCACCGCGGTCAGCGCGCGTCGGCCCAGCCATTTGTAAAGCACCGTCGCCGAGAACAGGATCGCCGCGGTGGCGCCCCAGGCGATCAGCAGGGCCAGGCTCCATTCGCCCAGCCGGTGGGGCTCGTTGCTGCCCATCAGCATCACCGCCGCCATGCCGGACGGCCCGGCCACCAGCGGGATGGCCATCGGCACGATGAAGGGCTCGCCGTCGGGCAACTCGCCCATCAGCCCCTCCGGCGGCGGGAAGATCATCCGGATGCCGATCAGGAACAGGACGATGCCGCCGGCGATCGATACCGACTCCTGCCGCAGGTGCATCACCTCGAGGAAGTACTTGCCACCCCACAGGAACGCCATCAGCACACCGAGCGCGATCAGCAACTCGCGCGCCAGCACGATCCGCTGGCGCTGTGGCGGCAGCGTCCGCAAGAGGCTCAGGAATACCGGGATGTTGCCCAGCGGGTCCAGGATCAGGAACAGCAGCAGGGCGGCCGAGGCGATCGTCATTCCAGTGCCTTCCATTCAGTCCGCCGACCCGGCGGGTGACCACACCTGGCCACGATGCCCGGCCCCGGCGGCCGACAGCAGGGTCACGCAGGCCTGCGCGGCCGCGGCCGGATCGCGGGCAACGCGGTCGTTCTGCTCCACGTAGGCACGGGCGCGCAGGCCGGTCCGCATCGGACCCGGTCGCAGCCCCGACACCCGCACCGTCGAGTTGGCCAACTCGGCATGGAGCATCCCCACCAGTCCGGCGAGCCCGTGGTGGGCGACGCCATAGCCGCCCCAGTTGGCCTTGCCTACCCGTGCCGTGTCGTCCAGCACGAACACCAGCGCGGCGTCGGCACTGCGCAACATCAGCGGCAGGCAGGCCTGGCTCAGCCACCACGGCGCCGTCAGGTTGACGTGGATCGCGCGCGCGAACGCAGCCGGGTCGGTCTGCAACAGCGGGGTCAGGCCGCGGAACTCGGCCGCGCAGTGGAGCATGCCGTCGAGGCGGCCCAGCTCGGCCTCCAGGCGCGTCGCCAGTTCGGTGTAGTCGTCGGGGCCGGCGCCCTCCAGGTCCAGCGGGTACAGCATCGGCTCCGGCCCTTCGGCCGCCACCGCGTCGTACACGCGGTTGAGCCGCGGCACCTTGCGCCCGAGCAGCACCACCGTCGCTCCGGCCCGCGCGCAGGCCCGGGCGGCGGCCGAGCCGAGCCCACCGGCGGCGCCGCTGACCAGCACGACGCGCCCGTCCAGGGCTGAACCGGCGCCGTTGGATCCGGGCGTCACTGGCTCTGGGTTTCGCTGATCATGCGGGCAAGTTCGCCCGACTCGAACAGCTCCATGGTGATGTCGCAGCCCCCGATCAGCTCGCCATGGATAAACAATTGCGGAAACGTCGGCCAGTTGGAAAAACGCGGCAGGTTGGCGCGGATCTCCGGGTCTTCCAGCACGTTGACGGTGTGCAGGGACGTTGCACCGGCGGTCTGCAGTGCCTGCACTGCGCGGCTGGAGAAGCCGCACATCGGAAACTGCGCGTTGCCCTTCATGAACAACACGATCGGGTGGCCTTCGACCTCGGCCTGGATCCGCTCAATCACGGACATTGGGGTAGCTCCTGGGATGCGCTGTACCAGCCGTTCGCGGCCAGCCAACAAGGCGTGGGGATAGAATGGGGATTGTAAGCCGCCGGACCGGCCCACGCGATCGCCAGACGCTTGCGCGGGTCCGGCCGGCACCGCCAGCCTCAACAAGGAGTCCGCCCATGGCCATTGAACTGCCTCCCCTGCCCTACGACCGCGCCGCGCTCGAGCCGCACATCTCCGCCGAGACGCTCGACTACCACCACGGCAAGCACCACAAGGCCTACGTCGACAACCTCAACAGGATGATCGAGGGCACCGAGTTCGCCGACATGGACCTGGTGGAGATCATCCGCAAGTCGCAGGGCGGGATGTTCAACAACGCTGCGCAGGTCTGGAACCACACCTTCTTCTGGAACTGCATGTCGCCCAATGGCGGCGGCGAGCCGACCGGTAAGGTCGCCGACGCCATCACCAAGGCGTTCGGGGATTTCGCGAAGTTCAAGGAGCAGTTCAGCGAAACCGCGATCAAGACCTTCGGCTCGGGCTGGGCGTGGCTGGTTCAGCGTCCCGACGGCACGGTTGCACTGGTCAGCACCTCCAACGCCAACACCCCGCTGACCGGCGAGGACACCCCGCTGCTGACCTGCGACGTCTGGGAGCACGCGTACTACATCGACTACCGCAACGCGCGTCCGAAGTACGTCGAGTCGTTCTGGAACCTGGTCAACTGGGAGTTCGTCGCTTCGAACATGAAGTGATCGCAGCCGCGTTGACTGATACGAAACGGCCGGGGCGACCCGGCCGTTTTCCGTTGTGCCGGCCCCGCCTAGACGGGTGTCGCGTCCTGCAGGCGCGTGATGACCGGCGCGACCTGCGCTTCGCGGCCGAGCGCATTTCCGACCCGCTCCAAGGCGGTGGACAAGGCGTCAACCGACTCCGCACGCAGCGTCGCGTGGCCAACCTTGCGGCCTTCACGGGGTTCCTTGCCGTAGTCGTGCCAGTGGCCACCCGGTTCGGCCAGCACCGGCGCGGCATCGGGCATCGCTCCGACCCAGTTCAACATGCAGGCGTGGCCCACCATCCGGGTGGAGCCCAGGGGCAGGCCGAGCACGGCGCGCAGATGGTTCTGGAACTGACTGGTCTCGGCGCCCTCGATCGTCCAGTGCCCGGAGTTGTGCACGCGTGGCGCCAGCTCGTTGGCGAGCAACTCGCCGTCCCGGCAGAACAGCTCCAGTGCGAAGACACCCACGTAATCGAGTGCCTGCGCCAGTTGCCGGGCGTAGGCGCATGCCGTCTCCGCAAGTGCCGGCGGAAGGACCGCCGGAGCCAGGCTCGCCGACAGCACGCCGTCGACGTGCCAGTTCTCGGTCAACGGCCAGGTACGGAACTCGCCGTCGCGTCCGCGCACGGCCACGACGGACAGTTCGCGCTGGAACGCGACGAAACCTTCGAGGATCAACCCGACCTTGTCGGCCTGCGCACCCAGTGCGTCCCACGCGGCGTCGGCGTCGGCCGACGAACGGATACGGAATTGGCCCTTGCCGTCATAGCCGAGCCGACGGGTCTTGAGGATGCACGGCGTGCCCGCCTCGGCGATCGCGGCATCAAGTTGCGCACGGTTGTCGATCGTGGCGAACGGCGGCACCGGAATACCGAGTTCCCGGAACAAGGTCTTTTCGGCCAAACGGTCCTGCGCGGTCCCCAGCGCGCGCGGATTGGGGTAGACCGCGACCCGTTCCGTCAGCCAGCGGGCGGACGCGGCGGGCACGTTTTCGAAGTCGAAAGTGGCCACGTCGATACGCGAAGCGAACTCGGCAAGCGCGGTCTGGTTGGTGTAGTCGCCCACCACCATTGGGGCGAACTGACCCGCGCAGGCGTCCGCAACCGCGTCCATCACCAGGAAGCGCACGCCCAGCGGCGCACCTTCCAGCGCGAGCATGCGGGCCAACTGGCCGCCGCCGAGGATGCCTACGGTGCTCATCGTGCGCGGGTCATTTGCGGGGATCATCGTTGTCGGCCACGTCTTCGGTCTGCCGGATGCGGAAGGCGTCGAGCGCGTCACGAACCGCGGGATATTCGGGGGCGAGCATCGCGGCCGCGAACAGCGCTGCGTTCGCCGCACCCGCCTGTCCGATGGCGAACGTCGCCACCGGCACGCCGGCCGGCATCTGCACGATCGACAGCAGCGAATCCATCCCGTTGAGCGCCTTGGACTGCACTGGCACGCCCAGCACCGGCACCGCGGTCTTGGCCGCCAGCATGCCCGGAAGGTGGGCGGCGCCGCCGGCCCCGGCGATGATCGCGCGCAAGCCCCGCCCGGCGGCGCTGGCGGCGTAGTCGAAAAGCACGTCGGGCGTGCGGTGGGCCGAAACCACGCGGACCTCGTGCGGCACCCCCATCGCCTCCAGCCTCGCGGCCGCGTGCTGCATCGTCTCCCAGTCCGAGCGGGAGCCCATCACGAGGCCGACGAGCGGCGCGTGCGCGGTGTCTGTCATGGTCCAGGCCTGCGGCAAAACGGTATTCTACCGACCTTCCGCCGGTGCTTCACCGCCACGCAAGGAGCCACCCACGTGGACCGCAAATTGCTCGACCTGCTCGTCTGCCCCGCCACCCGCCAGCCCGTGGCGCTGCTCGACAGCCGGGGGCTGGAGGCGCTCAACCAGGCCATTGCCGGCGGCAGCGTCGTCCGCGGGGACGGCAGCCCCCAGGCGACCGCAGTGCGCGAGGCGCTGGTCACCCGGGACCGCAAGCGCGTCTACCGGGTCGACGACGGTATCCCGGTGCTGCTCGCCGAGGAGGCCATCGTGACCACCGGGGTCGACGGCTTCCCCGCCACATGACGGCCGCTTTCGCGATCCCCGGGGAGGCGGTTGCCGCCGACGTGGCCGCCGCGCTGGCCGAGGACATTGGCAGCGGCGACGTCACCGCCGCCCTGCTGGCCGACGGGCCGGACTGCGCCTACCTGCTTTGCAAGGAGGACGCCGTGGTCTGTGGCCGGCCGTGGTTCGACGCCTGTCACCTTGCACTCGACCCGAACGTGCGCATCGATTGGCGCGTCGAAGAGGGCACGCAAGTCGCCGCCGGCACCGTACTCGCCACCCTCGAGGGACGGGCCCGCGCCCTGGTCAGCGCCGAGCGCGCGTCGCTGAACTTCATGCAAACCCTGTCCGCCACCGCCACTACAACGGCCGAGCACGTGGCCGCCGTGGACGGCACCGGCGCGCGGATCCTCGATACCCGCAAGACCATCCCCGGCCTGCGCCAGGCGCAGAAGTATGCGGTCCGCGTCGGTGGGGGGTGCAACCATCGCATGGGCCTCTACGACGCGGTGATGCTGAAGGAAAACCACGTCCGCGCAGCGGGGTCGCTCACCGCGGCGATCCGAGCGGCGCGCGCCGCCCAGCCCGGCCTGCCGCTGATCGTCGAGGTCGAGACGCTCGACCAGCTGCGCGAAGCGCTGGCCGTCGGTTGCGACCGCATCCTGATTGATGATTTCGATGCGGCGACGCGACGCGAGGCCGTGGCGGTAGTGGCTGCCCATCCGCGCCCGGTCCCGCTCGAGGTGTCCGGCGGTGTCGACCTGCCCGGCCTGCGCGCGATTGCTGCCGACGGGGTCGACTTCATCTCGATCGGCGGCCTGACCAAGCACGTCCGCGCGATCGACCTGTCCCTCAAGCTCGGCCCGCCGCCGACCGGACCCTGAGCCGATGCCGACGCTCCTGCTGTTGATGATTGCGGGTGCCGCCGCGTTCGGGTTCTGGAGCGCCGGCCGGGCCGCGGCCGAGCGGGCCGAAGCAGTCGGCCGAGACGCCTGCCGTGCCGCCGGCGTGCAGTGGCTCGACGAGAGCGTGCACGCGATCGGGCTGAAACTGTGCCGGCTGGACAGCGGCTGGCTCGGCTGGGAGCGCACGTTCCGCTTCGACTATTCCCGCAACGGTGAAGACCGCCATGCCGGCCGGCTGGTGCTGCGCGGGGACCGCCTCGTGTCCTTCACCGGGCCGCTGGCGCCGCAACCGGCGCGCCTGCAGTAGGGTCGCGCTGGCGCGCGGACTACTTCACCACGCGCAGGTGCGATCCGCGGCGCGGGCCGGGGCCCCCGCTGTCCGGATCGTCAGGACCATCAACGTCAGGATCCTGCGCTGGGGACTGCGGGTCGCCCGGCTCGCTTGGGACCGCGCTCAGGATCGGCCGGGCACCCTCGTCCTGGACGGAATGGCGACCGTCACCGTCCTCGGCCTCTTCGGGCAACGCCATGCCCTGCCCGGTTTCGCGTGCATAGATCGCCAGCACTGCACCCACCGGCACCGAGATCGACTGGCTGACCCCGCCGAACCGGGCGCTGAAGCGGATCAGCTCGTTGTCCATCTGCAGGCCGGACACGGCGCGCTCGGCGATGTTCAACACGATCCGGCCGTCATTCACCGCGTGCGCCGGCACCTGCACGCTCGGCCGGGTCGCATCGACCAGCAGGTGCGGGGTCATGTCGTTGTCGGCGATCCATTCGTACAGCGCCCGCAGCAGGTACGGGCGATGGCTGGTCATCGGGGTGGCGCTGTCATTCATGCGTGCAGTCTAGTGCAGTCGCGCGCGTGCGCGACGGCTTCCGAGCCGGGACCGCGGCCCACCCCGAGGCCCTACGCGGGCAGATCGCGCAGGCGGCGCTCCTGCTCGGTCAGGCTGCGGGTAAAGCCGGGGTTCCGGAAGATCCGGTTGCCGTAGTCCTCGATCGCCTTGCCGTCCTTGGGCAGCGGTACGCCCAGTGCCGGCAGGCGCCACACAATGGGCGCCATGGCGCAGTCGGCCAGGCTCATTTCGGTGTTGAGGAAGAACTTGAACGCCTTGAACAGCGGAACCGAGGCGGTGAGCAGTTCCTTCAGGCGCTTGCGACCGGCATCGGCCTGGGCCTTGTTGCCCAGCTGGATCGCCTGCACCTGCGGCACCCAGTCGTGCTCGAGCCGCAGCATCGCCAGCCGCAGGCGGGCACGCGACAGCGGGTCGACCGGCATCAGCGGCGGGTGCGGATAGCGCTCGTCGAGGTATTCGCTGACCACGCTGGCGGCGTACAGCACCAGGTCGCGCTCGACCAAAGTCGGCACCGAGTGGTACGGATTGAGGTCGACCAGGTCTTCCGGCGGATTCTGCGGGTCGACCGGGATCAGGTCGTAGGTGACGCCCTTGGCGGCCAGCACCAGCCGCACGCGGTGGCACAGGACGCAATCGTTCGAGGAGAACAGGGTAAGGGCATTACGCATGCGTGGACTCGCCGCCATCATCGACCTCTCCAGCAACCGGAATCCGCCGGTCGCAAGACGCCGCCCACCCAGCGCGGGCGGTCGTCACGGCCTCGAGTTGGTCGCCCCGACGGCACCGGGACAACCGGGTCCGCATGGCAAAGCCCGCACATGCGTGCGGGTCGTTGCACCGGGATCGCCTAGTGCACGTCTCGCCAGTATTCCTTCTTCAACAGCCAGGCGAGGAACGTGAACGCGGCGAGGAACAGGATCACCCAGACGCCCATGCTCTGGCGCTTGAGGGCGGCCGGTTCGCCGGCGTACTCGAGGAATGCGGTGATGTCCCGGACGGACTGGTCGAACGCCTGCGGGTCCAGCGAGCCGGGCTGGGTGACCTTGAGGCCGGTCACCGGGCGCTCGCCGGTTGCGTCAGGCTCGCCGAACTCCGCGTGCTGCAGGCCCTGGAGCTCCCACAGCGGGTTCGGCATCGACACCGCCGGGAACAGCTTGTTGTTCCAGCCCAGCGTGCTCGACTCGTCCAGGTAGAACGACTTGAGGTAGGTGTAGATCCAGTCGCTGCCGCGCACGCGCGAGATGAGGCTCAGGTCCGGCGGCATCTTGCCGAACCATTCGGTGGCGTTGGCCTCCGGCATCGAGACCATCACCTGCTCGCCGAACTTGGCGCCGGTGAAGTTCAGGTTGTCCATGACCTGCTCTTCGGTCAGGCCCAGGTCCTCGGCAATGCGCGAGTAACGCAGGTACTTGAGGGAGTGGCAGCCCGAGCAGTAGTTCATGTACAGCTGGGCGCCGCGCTGCAGGGACGCCTGGTCGCCCAGGTCAACGCCCGACTGCTGTAGGTCGCCGCCGGTGGCGGCCATCGCCGAGGCCGACACCAGGACGCCGGCGACGACGGTGGTGAAACAGGCAAACAGGCGGTTGCGGAAGCGCTTGGACTTAGTCATGCGTCGTCACCCGTTCCGGCACCGGCTTGGTCTTGTCGATCTTGGTCCACAGCGGCATCGTGATGAAGAAGGCGAAGTAAAGGAAGGTCAGGACACGGCCGATCTGCGTCTCCACCGGGTCGGTACCCGGGCCGGCGCCGATCTTGCCCAGCCACACGAAGCAGACCGCGAGCAGCGCCAGCATGGCCTTGGAGATCCAGCCGCGGTAGCGCACCGAGTGCACCTTGCTGCGGTCAAGCCACGGCACAGCGAACAGGATGGCGATCGCGCCGAACATCACCATCACACCGCCGAGCTTGTCGGGGATGACGCGCAACATGGCGTAGTAAGGCGTGTAGTACCAGACCGGCTTGATGTGCGCGGGCGTCACCAGGCGGTTGGCCTCGGTGAAGTTGTCGTGCTCGAGGAACCAGCCCCCGAATGCCGGCGCGAAGAAGATGATGAACGCCGCGAGCATCAGGAAGAAGCCGACGAACACCGTGTCCTTGACCGTGTAGTACGGGTGGAACGGGATGCCGTCGGTCGGCGCGGTCGGCGACCAGCGGTTGCCCTTCGGGCCCTTCTTGATTTCGACGCCATCGGGATTGTTGGAACCGACCTCGTGCAGCGCGCCCAGGTGCAGGACCACCAGCAGCAGCAGCACCAGCGGCACGGCGATGACGTGCAGGGCGAAGAACCGGTTGAGGGTCGCGTCGCCGGGCAGGTAGTCGCCCATGATCCACTCGGTCAGGCCGTTGCCGATGACCGGGATGGCACCGAACAGCGAGATGATGACCTTGGCGCCCCAGAAGGACATCTGGCCCCACGGCAGCACGTAGCCCATGAACGCCTCGGCCATCAGGACGAGGTAGATGAGCATGCCGAGCACCCACACCAGCTCGCGCGGCTTGCGGTACGAGCCGTACATCAGCCCGCGGAACATGTGGATATAGACAACCACGAAGAACAGCGACGCACCGGTGGAGTGCATGTAGCGGATCAGCCAGCCCCACTCCACGTCGCGCATGATGTATTCGACCGAGGCGAAGGCTTCCGCCGCGCTCGGCTTGAAGTGCATCGTCAGGAAGATGCCGGTGAGGATCTGGTTGACCAGAGCCACCAGCGACAGCACGCCGAAGATGTACCAGATGTTGAAGTTCTTGGGCGCGTAGTACTCGCTCATGTGCTTGCGGTACATCGGCGCAAGCGCGGGCGCGCGTTCGTTGACCCAGTCCATCACGCCATTGGCGCTGCGGGTGAAGATGTTGGCCATGGCTTATGCGGCTCCCTGCGGGTCGACACCGATGACGAGGGTGGTGTCGTTTTCGTAGTGGTGCGGCGGAACGACCAGGTTGGTCGGCGCGGGCACACCCGCGTAGACGCGGCCGGCCATGTCGAACTTGGACTTGTGGCACGGGCAGAAGTAGCCGCCCTTCCAGTTCGTGTCGAACGGCTCGGGCCGGATCTCTGCCTTCATTTCCGGCGAGCAGCCCAGGTGGGTGCACAGGCCGACCAGCACGGAGACTTCCGGCTTGATCGAGCGCAGGTGCGCGTCGCCTTCCAGCACGTACTCGGGCTGCTGCTCGGGGTTCTCCGACATCGGGTCGCGCAGTTGGTCGTCGAGGGTCGGCAGCGCCTGCAGGATCTCCGGCGAGCGACGCACGATCCAGATCGGCTGGCCGCGCCATTCCAAAACCAGCCGCTGGCCGACCTCGAGCGTGCTGATGTCGGCACTGACCGGCGCACCGGCGAGCTTGGCGCGCTCGCTGGGGTTCCACGACTTGATGAAGGGCACCGCGACGAAGCCCGCGCCTACGGCGCCGACCACGGCGGTGGTCGCAGTCAGGAACCTGCGGCGACCGTGGTTGACGGGCTCGCCCGCGTGCTCGCTGCGAGGATCATGGATCCCTTGGTTGGCCATCCGGCACTCCGCAAATCTTGAATTCGACGTTCACCGCACGGCCTGCACCACTGGCGACGGCTGGCGGCTCAAAAGACGGGGAAGTGTAACGGAACGGTTAACGAACCGACAATCCGGTTGCACGCCATCGCGCCGCGACCGGCGCCACGACGCCCCCACCACGCTACTGGGCGGCGCGGTACCGCTCGGCCAGCACCCCGACGCGCTGCACGTAGCGCTGCGTCTCGCTGAAGGGCGGCACTCCCTTGTACTTGTCGACGTTGCCCTCGCCCGCGTTGTAGCCGGCGGCGGCCAGGGTCAGGTTGCCGTCGAAGCGCTTGAGCAGCCAGGCCAGGTACTCGACCCCGCCGTGGATGTTCTGTGCGGCGTCGAACGCATTGCCCACGCCGAACCGCCTCGCGGTGGCGGGCATCAGCTGCATCAGGCCCTGCGCGCCGACCCGGGACAGGGCATTGGGATTGAACGCGGACTCGGCGTGGATGATCGCGCGCACGATCGCTTCATCGACGCCGTGCTTCTTCGCAGCCGCGGCGATCTCGTCGCGGTAGGCCGCGGTGTTGAGCCGTACGTTGCCGAAGTTGACCCCCGGCTTGGCGGCGCAGGCATAGCAGGTCTCGAGGAAGCTGTAGCTGATCGTCCGTACCGAACTCGCCCGGGCGACGGCGCCCTTGGGACGGCTGCTGGTGTAGTGGCGGACGCCGTCCTTGATATAGGAGTACACCTGCCCCTGGACCAGCCGTGAGCCGCTCGCACCCGGCTGGACGGACTTCACCGGCGCGGCATTGGTCATGGACGTGCCGGCGGCCGTGCCCACCGAAACCGGCGAACCGGCGGTGGTGCTGGCCGGCGAAGCGCTGCCCACGGCCGCGGAGGGCGCAGGACGGGACGGGGGCGGAGGCGACTTGCTGGCGGTGTAGCTGCTGATGGCACTGCAACTGGCGCCGGGGATGCGCTTGCTGACATAGCTGCGACCCCCGTCGGCGCTGTCGCACCGGTACACGGTGCCGGCGGCCACAGGCGTGGCGACCAGCAGGCATGCGAGCCCCAGAAACACAATGCTCCCCCTCATGGCCGCGAGTCTCCCCCTTCGCCCGGGCGTTGCCAACCCCCTCATTCCGCAAAACGCGACGGACTGCGCGGGATGGCCGTTGTCGCGCGCTAGACTGTTGGGTTCCCAGTCAGCCACCTCCGGCGCGGAATAACCACCGCCCCTCCCGGACCGCCCCATGACCGAATCCACCGCCCCCCTCTTCCCGGCCGCCGAAGCCGTGGCCCGTCCTACCGGCAAGCTCTTCATCCAGACCCACGGGTGTCAGATGAACGAGTACGACTCGGCCAAGATGGCCGACGTGCTGGCCGCCGCAGAAGGCCTCGAATTGACCACGAACGTCGAAGAAGCCGACGTGATCCTGGTCAATACCTGCTCGATCCGCGAAAAAGCCCAGGAGAAGGTCTTCAGCCAGCTTGGCCGCTGGAAGTCCCTCAAGGCCGGTGACAAGCCGGTGCTGATCGGCGTGGGCGGCTGCGTGGCGAGCCAGGAGGGCGAGGCGATCGTCAAGCGCGCCCCGTACGTGGACCTCGTGTTCGGACCCCAGACGCTGCACCGCCTGCCGGAGCTGATCCGCGACCGCCGCGCCTCCGGGCAGCCGCAGGTGGACATCAGCTTCCCCGAGATCGAGAAGTTCGACCGCCTGCCCGAGCCCCGTGCCGACGGCCCCAGCGCGTTCGTGTCGATCATGGAGGGCTGCTCGAAGTACTGCTCCTTCTGCGTGGTGCCCTACACCCGCGGCGAGGAAGTGAGCCGGCCTTTCGAGGACGTACTCGTGGAGGTCGCGCAACTGGCGGCCCAGGGCGTGCGCGAGATCAACCTGCTGGGCCAGAACGTCAACGCCTACCGCGGCCCGCTCGGCGACGGCGACACCGCCGACCTGGGCCTGCTGATCCGGACCATCGCGGAGATCGACGGGGTCGACCGCATCCGCTTCACCACCTCGCACCCGCTGGAGTTCTCCGACTCGCTGGTGGAGGCCTACCGCGATGTCCCGGAGCTGGCCAACTACCTGCACCTGCCGGTTCAGTCCGGCTCGGACCGCGTGCTCAGCGCGATGAAGCGCGGCTACACCGCGCTGGAGTTCAAGCAGAAGGTCCGCAAGCTGCGCGAGGTGCGGCCGGATATCTCGATCAGCTCGGACTTCATCGTCGGCTTCCCGGGCGAGACCGACGCCGATTTCGAGAAGACCATGAAGCTGATCGCCGACGTGGGCTTCGACCAGAGCTTCTCGTTCATCTACTCCCGTCGCCCCGGCACGCCGGCGGCAGACCTGGAAGACACGACCGGCAGCGGGGAAAAGCATGCACGGCTGTCGCGGTTGCAGGCGGCGATCAACGACAACGCCCGGCGGATCTCCGGGGCTATGGTCGGCAGCGTGCAGAAGGTGCTGGTCGAAGGTCCGTCGCGCAAGGACCCGAACGAGCTCACCGGCAAGACCGAGAACATGCGGTCGGTGAACTTCGCCGGGCACCCGCGGCTGGTCGGCCGGTTCGTCGACGTGGTGATCACCGAGGCGCTCAGCAACTCGCTGCGTGGTCGGGTCGCGGGCGTCGAATCCTGAGCCGCCCGCTCCGCCGCTACGCCCTCGGGCTCTGGTTCTGCGCGATTGCCGCGCTCGGGCTGCTGCAGTTCCGGATGCGCGCCTTCGAGGGCCGGGTATTCGACCCGACGGCGGTGGCCTGGGTCTGGCTCGCCGGGAGCTGCGTGCTGGCATGCGTGGGCGTGGTCCTGCTGGTCCGCGCCCGGCGCCGTTGACGCCGGGCGGATCGGACGGTTACGGGCGCCGGTACACCGCCTCGCCATCGACGTAGGTTGCCAGCACCTCGAGCTCGTCCAGTTGGCGCGGTTCGACCGCCAGCGGGTCCTGCGCAAGCAGGACGAAGTCGGCACGCTGCCCGACCGCGAGGCTGCCGACGTGGTCCTCGGCAAACCCGGCGTGCGCCGCATCACGGGTGAAGCCGCGCATGGCTTCCCAGGCGGTGAGTTTCTCCTGCGGCATCCAGCCGCCCGCCGGCGCCTCCTGCGCATTGCTGCGGGTGACCGCGGCATGCAGGCCCAGGCGCGGATCGACCGACTCCACCGGGAAGTCGGAGCCCAACGCCAGCCGCGCGCCGGCATCACGCAGCTTGCGCCAGGCGTACGCCCACTGGATGCGATCCGGGCCGACGCGGTCGGCCGCCCACGGCATGTCCGAGGTGGCATGGGTCGGCTGCATGGAGGCGACCACGCCCAGCGCGGCGAAACGCGGGATGTCGGCGGCAGTCAGGATCTGTGCGTGCTCCACCCGCCAGCGGTGATCGGTGCCGGAGTCGCGGCCAAGCACCTGCTCGAACGCATCGAGCACCACGCGGTTGCCGCGGTCGCCGATCGCGTGGGTTGCGACCTGAACGCCACACCCCTTGGCGCGCGCGGCGGTATCGACCAGCTGGTCGGGGGTCATCAGCAGCAGGCCGTCATTGCCGGCGTCGTCGCTGTAGTCCTCGATCAGCGCCGCGCCGCGGCTGCCGAGCGCTCCATCCACGTAAAGTTTGACCGCGCGCATCTGCAGGCGGCCATCCGGGTGCTCATACGGGCCGTTGCTGCACAGCCATGCCAGCGCCTCGCCATCGCCGTCGGCCATCGCATACACCCGCAGCGGCATCTCGCCGCGGTCGGCCAGGGCCTGGTAGGCGCGCAACTGCTGCAATGACACCCCTGCGTCGTGGACGCCGGTCAGGCCGTGTTCGACCGCCAGTTGCATGCCCACGGCAAGCGCACGCTCGGCCGCCTCCGCATCAGTGCCCGGCAGTGCCGAATCGACCTGCGCCATGGCGGCGTCGACGAAGATCCCGCTGGGCTGGCCGTTGGCGTCGCGGACGATGCGACCACCGTCGGGCTGCCAGTCACCGGACAGGTCGCGCCCACCGGCGGCTTCGGCGGCGGCGATCGCGGCGCTGTTGGCCCATCCGGCATGGCCGTCGATACGGCTCAGCCAGACCGGGCGTCCGGGGAAGGCGGCATCGAGATCGGCGGCGGTAGGGAACGTACGTTCCGGCCAGTCGTTCTGGTCCCAGCCACGGCCCAGCAGCCACGCGCCGTCCGGTAGGTCCACGGCAAACGCGCGGAGCCGGCGGAGCACCTCTTCCTTGCTGCCGGCACCCACCAGGTCCGCCTGCATCTGCGATTGGCCGAGGCCGGCGACATGCCCGTGAGCGTCGATCAGGCCGGGTATCACGGTCGCGTTGCCCGCGTCGATCTGCGTCGCCGCCGGGTAGCGCGCCAGCAGGTCCTCACGCGTGCCGACCGCGACGATCGTGCCGTCGCGGTCATAGGCCATCGCCCCGGCCTGCGGCCGGGCGGGATCCATCGTGTGGATGCGCGCGGCGCTGAGCAACGTCACGCCGTCGTTAGCCAACACCGGCGCGGCAAGCGCCACCGACATCAAGCCGGCCAGCAGCACCGCCGGCGCCTGTCCCCGTGTATTGCGCATGCCCGTTCCCCGCGTCGAAGTCCCTCGCACTTTGCGAAATACCCCGAGCGGGCGCAAGCTGGGATGCCCATTGAAGACCCCCACTGCGATGGCTGCACGCACGACTGCCGAATTCACCCTCGACCCGCCCGACGCCGAGCGCCTGGCCAACCTCAACGGACCGTTCGACGGCCATCTGCGCATGATCGAGCTGCGCACCGGGGTGGAGGTCGCCAGCCGCGGCAACGTCTACCGGTTGACCGGCCCCAAGGCGATGGTCCGCAAGACCGAGGCCCTGCTGCGCGGGTTGTGGGAAGACGCGGCCGGGGACGCGCTGGACGAGCCGGCGGTGCACCTTGCACTGGCGGCGATCGATGCCGATGCCCTGGTCAACGACGATATCGAGCCGCAGGAAGTCACCATCCGGGTCAAGCGCGGCACGATCCGCGGTCGCGGCGCCAACCAGGCAAAGTACCTGCACGCGATCGCCACCCACGACATCAACTTCGGCATCGGTCCGGCGGGCACCGGCAAGACATTCCTCGCGGTCGCCAGTGCGGTCGAGGCCTTGAACGGATCGCGGGTCCAGCGACTGGTGCTGGTACGCCCGGCCGTCGAGGCGGGCGAGAAGCTCGGGTTCCTGCCCGGCGACCTCACCCAGAAGGTCGACCCGTACCTGCGGCCGCTGTACGACGCGCTGTACGAGATGCTCGGCGTCGAGAAGGTGGTCAAGCTGCTGGAGAAGAACGTCATCGAGATCGCGCCGCTGGCCTACATGCGCGGACGCACGCTTAACGACGCGTATGTGATCCTCGACGAGGCGCAGAACACCACGATCGAGCAGATGAAGATGTTCCTCACCCGTATCGGCTACGGAAGCACGGCGGTGGTGACTGGCGACCTCACCCAGATCGACCTGCCCAAGCACCAGAAGTCAGGCCTGCGCGACGCCCTCGACGTGCTGCGCGAGGTCGACGGGGTCAGCTTCACCTTCTTCGAATCGCGCGACGTGGTGCGCCATCCGCTGGTGGCACGCATCGTCAACGCCTATGACGCCCGCGATGCGCAGGACGCGCAGTCCGGCCCTGCCTGAACGGTTCGCAGGACGCCCCATGAGCCAGCCCGCTACCCTCCTGGACGTATCCATCAGCTACGGCGTGCCGCGGGCCGGCATCCCGTCGGCGGTCAGCTTCCGTCGCTGGGTGGCCGCAGCGCTGGACGGACGGATCCGGCGCGCCGACCTGGCCATCCGATTGGTCGACGCCAAGGAAGGCCGCGCCTTCAACCGCCACTACCGCGGCAAGGACTACGCCACCAACGTGTTGAGCTTCCCCGCAGAGTTGCCCGAAGGCGTCGAACTGCCGGTGCTGGGCGACCTGGTCATCTGCGCCCCGGTGGTCGCCCGCGAAGCGCGTGAACAGGGCAAGCGCCTGGCCGACCACTACGCCCACCTAACGGTCCACGGCGCCCTGCACCTGCTGGGCTGGGACCACGAGGACGAGCGCGAGGCCGAATGCATGGAGCAGCTTGAGCGCGAGATCCTCGCCACGCTCGGCATCGACGACCCCTACCTCGTCGCCGAGTGAGCTGCGCGGCCTCGGCGGCAAGGCCGATGCGATAGACTCGCCCAGACGCCCATCCCCCGGGCGTATTCATGAACACATTCAATGTCCGAGGACGACAGTAGTACCCACGCCCATCCCCAAGCGACCGATGCGCCCGACCACCGGGGCGGTGACAAGCGTCGCTCATGGCTGGACCGGATCAGCTCCGCGCTGTCCGGCGAGCCCACCACCCGTGAGGACCTGGTCGAGCTGCTGCGCGATGCGCAGGCCGACGGGCTGATCGAGGCCGACACCCTGACGATGATGGAGGGCGCGATTGCCGTGTCCGACCTCACCGTGGGCGACGTGATGATCCCGCGCTCGCAGATGGTCGCCTTGCCGGCCGAGGCGCCGTTTCTGGAACTGATGAAGCTGGTGGTCGAGTCCGGCCACTCGCGCTTCCCGGTGCATGGCGACGACAAGGACGAAATCCTCGGCATCCTGCTGGCCAAGGACCTGTTGCGCGGCGTGGTTGCCGACGACGGCCCGGCGAGCATCCACGCGCTGTTGCGCCCGGCGGTGCTGATCCCCGAATCCAAGCGGCTGGACATCCTGCTGCGCGAATTCCGCCAGTCGCGCAACCACATGGCGATCGTGATCGACGAGCACGGCGGCGTCGCCGGCCTGCTCACGATCGAGGACGTACTGGAGCAGATCGTCGGCGAGATCGACGACGAGCACGACGACGCCGAGGACCCGAACGCGCTGATCGCCGCACAGGCCGACGGCCAGTTCGTGGTCGACGCCCTGACCCCGATCGAGGACTTCAACGAGCGCTTCCGGGCCGACTTCGACGACGACGAATACGACACCATCGGCGGCCTGGTCATCGCCGCCATCGGCCACCTGCCCGAAGCGGGCGAGGAGCTGACGCTTGATCGCTTCGTGTTCCGGGTCGCCAGCGCGGATGCGCGGCGGGTGCACGCCTTCCACGTGAGCGTGCTCGGCGATGCCTGACGGCATGGCGGGCGCGGGTGCGCACCTTCGGCGAGCAGCGCGCATCCGGCGATGGATGCAGGCAGGCCTACTGGTGGTCTTGGCGTTGTTGGTCGGCACCACGATGGCAGCGCCCCGCATCGGCGTCGCCACGATGCAACCCGGCGAGATCTTCTGGGAGCGGTTCGGCCACAACGCGCTGGTGGTGGTCGATCCCGCCAGTGGGGAGGCGACCTCGTACAACTACGGTTTCTTCGACCCGACCGAACCCGATTTCGCCAGCCGGTTCATCCGTGGCGAACCACGCTACCGGTTGGCCGCCCTGCCCTTCGAGCAGGACATGGCGATCTACCGCGACGAAGGGCGCGGGGTCGACATCCAGTGGCTCGACCTGGACCCGGACGTCGCGCGGGAGCTGGCCGATTCGCTTGCGGTGAACGCGCTGCCCGAGAACGCGCACTACGGCTACGACTACTTCCTGGACAACTGCTCGACGCGCGTACGCGACGCGATCGACGGCGCGCTCGGTGGTGCGCTGCGCCGGCAGATGGAGGGACGCTCGCAAGGCAGCACCTACCGCACGGAAGCCGTGCGGCTGGCGTCGCCGGAGCCGGCCATGTGGCTGGGCTTCGACATCGGGCTCGGGCCGTCTGCCGACCGGCCGCTGTCACGCTGGGCCGAGGCGTTCGTGCCGATGCGGCTCGCCGCCGCACTGCGAGAGACCCGCTTGCCCGACGGCCGGCCGCTGGTCGCCAGTGAGCAGCAGATCCTGCCGCATCGTCTTGCACCGGAACCACAGACCGTTCCCGCACGGTGGCCGCGCTGGGCATTGGCCGGCCTGCTGGTTGCCGCCGGGCTGGCCTGGCTCGGCGCGCGGGCGCCGCG
>NZ_JBJXHK010000007.1:0-56583 GCF_046638635.1 Lysobacter zhanggongensis | reverse complement strand
GCCACCGGCACCGGGCAGGTCGCGATCGCGCGCGCGGCGGCGAAGAACGCCTGCCACGCGGCGGTCAGCGCGGCGCGGTCTTCGCCCAGTCCGACCAGGTACGGCACGTCCAGGCCCGCCGAGAACACCTTGGGCCCGCCGGACAGCACGATGCCGCGGGCCTCACCAATGACCGCCGCGTCGATCGCGGCGCGCAGGTCGCGGCACAGCGCCGGGTCGAGCGCATTGACCGGCGCGCGTGCCAACCTCAGCTCGACGATCGCGCCGTGGGTGACGACCTCGACGCGACTCAAGGGGTCACCCCGTCCGGCCAGCGGTAGCGCACCGTATAGGTCAGGCGGGTCTCGCCACCGGCCGGGACCGCCACGGTGAACTCGGCATGGCGCGCGTCGCGGCGCTCGGCCGGCACGCTGCTGGACACCACTTCCCAGTCGCTCCAGCGCGGCAGCGGTTCGATCACGCTGATGGTGGCGTCGGTGTCCTTGGCGTTGGCCAGGGTAAGCGCGAACGACTCGGTGATCGTGCGGCCACCACGGTCGACGTTGAAGCCGGTGTTCTCGCGCCGGGCCGTGAGGTCGAACGCGGTGCCGACCTCGAACCGCAGCTCCGCGCCCGCGGGCGTGTGGCCCAGCGTGGACTCGCCCAGGAAATCGCTCCCCTGGAAGATGCGTGCCCGCCCGGCAGGCAGAGGCTGGCCCAGGTTGGCTTCCTTCGTGTTCTGGATCGACACCGCCGACTTGACCGGCAGGTCGCCGGTTTCACCGCGGAAGCCCGGGTCGATGAGCGGACGCGGCGGTTCCCAGTCCGGTCCGCCGGCATCGACCACGTAGGCGCGCTTGCACGCGACCGCGTCGACGCGGGCGAACAGCGGCACGCGCTCGGTCGAGCCGGCCCGCACCGCAGTGGTGCCCGGCACGTCGTAGGCGTGGTACTCGCCCGACGCGCGCCGGACCGNCATCGACCACGTAGGCGCGCTTGCACGCGACCGCGTCGACGCGGGCGAACAGCGGCACGCGCTCGGTCGAGCCGGCCCGCACCGCAGTGGTGCCCGGCACGTCGTAGGCGTGGTACTCGCCCGACGCGCGCCGGACCGCTATCTGCGGCGCCGGTGCGGCCGCCACGGCGTCCTCGGCATAGCCGCGGGCCATGTAGCGGCGCTCGGGCTGGACCCGGTTGGGCTCGCCTGCCACCAGCGTCAGGCTGGCGTCGGAGAAGGTCACGCCGGCACGGTTGGCCACCATCGCGGCGCCGTCGAGCGACAGCTGGCAGTTGTCGCCTGCGGCGATCGTGGCGAGGTACTCGGCCCGCCAGGCCAGGCCGCCCATCGGGTAGCTCAGCACGAAGTCGGCGTCGCCGCCGCCGCTGGCCCGAACGGTCCACTGCAGTTCGGCGCGCTGCGGCAGCAACCGGGTGCCGTCGACCACGCTGAAGCTGTTGTACTCGCGGATGACCTTGATGCGTCCGTCGCCCAGCGCAAGGGTCAGGCCATCGCCCGCGGCGACCAGCACGCCGGTGTCGGTCTGCTTGGCGCCGCCGGCGGTGTGCTCGACCGTGATGCGCTGGCCGAGCACCTGCGAGGTGACGTCGGCGCTGCCGGACAGCGGTGCGATGTAGCGTTGTGATTCGATACCGACGGCGGCCGACTGCGCGCGCAGCACGGCCGCTTCGGCGTCGATCGCCGGCGGCACGCCGGTGGCGGACACCGTGTTGAGGCCTTCCTTCAGCGAGTAGTGCAGTGGCCGCTCGACCAGCGCGTAGCCGGGCATCCCGGGTTGCGCCCGGTCGACGCCGGCCAGTGCCTCGTAGTCGCCGCTGTAGATCGTCAGCCGGGTGGTGCCGGCGGACTCGTCTTCGCTGCCGCGCGGCGGTTCGACCGGCGTTGCCGCGGGAACCTCCGGGCTGCCGGCGGGGGCGGGCGCGTCGGATGAGCAGGCGGCCAGCGCGCAGGCGACGGCAAGCAACGACAGCGAACGATGCATCGTGGACTCCGGTTTTCGGCCTGCCGGTATCATAGGCCGATGAACAGGATCGGTGCTCCGCTGGCATTCGCCAGCCTGCTGTTGGCCTCCGTTGCCTTGCCGGCCTGCGCACGCGAGTGCGCGCCGGTGGTGAGTGAGGGTTGGGTGCGCATGCCGCCGGTGGCGATGCCGATGCTGGCCGGGTTCGGCCGCTTCACCAACACCTGCGATACCCCGGTGACCATTGTCGGGGCGCGCAGCGATGCGTTCGGCGAGGTGACGGTGCATGAGACGCGCATCATCGAGGGTGTCAGCCGGATGCGCCCGGTACCCACGCTGCGGGTTAATGCGAAAGACGAGGCGGTGCTGCAGCCGGGTGGATTGCACCTGATGCTGATGCAGCCGAAGGCCACGTTGGCCCCGGGTGACCGGATACGGGTCGAGTTCGAGCTGGAAGGCGGCGGCGTGCTTGCCGGCGACTTCGAGGTGCGCGGCCCGGGCGGCTGAGGCCCGGGCCGTCCATCACCCGCCGCAGGCCTCGCGTACGGCGTCAGGCAGGGCGGCGGCCGAACCGCTGTCGCGGTCGATCCACACCATCACCACGTGGCCGTCGCAGAACAGCACGCCGCGATCGTTCGCGTCGACGATCCGGTGGCCGATCGTCAGGCTGGTGTTGCCCAGCCGTTCCACCGAGAGCTCGATCTCCACCTGCGCCGGCCACGCGATCGGGCGGCGGTAGTTGAGTTGCGCGGCCGCCACCACCGGTGCGACGTGGTCGTCCATGCCCATGCCCGGCACGGTCAGCATCCACTGCAGCCGGGCTTCCTCCAGGTAGCTGAGGTACTTGGAGTTGTTGACGTGGTTGAACGCGTCAAGGTCGCGCCAGCGGACCGGTATCGGGACCGTGATGAGGCCGGCCGGCGTGGCGGCGGGGGGCGCCTTCGGGGACACAGGCTGGGAGCTGGTCGCGGTCGCATCGGCCTCGACCGTTCCGGCTGCCTCGACCAACGGCGACGTCGCCTCGGCTTTCGGGGTGACCGGCTTCTTGCGGGCCGTCGTCTTGCGGCGCGTGGTCTTCCTGGCGGCCTTCTTCGCGGCGGGCTTGTCGGGGGTGTCGTCGCTCATCGGGCGGACTTCTTCCTGGTGGTCTTGCGAGCGGGCTTTGCCGGTGCCGTGTCGGCAACGGCCGGTTCGGCCGGGCGGTTGCGCTCCAGCAGCGGCGCGAGGAAACGGCCGGTGTAGGAGTGCTCAAGCGACGCCACGTGCTCGGGCGTGCCGGTGGCGAGGATGGTACCCCCACGATGGCCACCCTCGGGTCCCAGGTCGACGATCCAGTCGGCGGTCTTGATCACGTCCAGGTTGTGCTCGATCACCACCACGGTGTTGCCGTCGTCGCGCAGGCGGTGCAGGACGCTGAGCAGGTGCTCGATGTCGTGGAAGTGCAGGCCGGTGGTCGGCTCGTCGAGGATATACAGGGTGCGGCCGGTGTCACGCCGCGACAGCTCCTTCGACAGCTTGACGCGCTGGGCCTCGCCGCCCGACAGCGTGGTCGCCGACTGGCCCAGCTTGATGTAGCTCAGGCCGACGTCGACCAGGGTCTCCAGCTTGCGCGAGATCGACGGAATGTTCTCGAACAGCTCCAGCGCATCCTCGACGGTCATCTCGAGCACGTCGTTGATGTTGTAGCCCTTGTAGAGGATCTCCAGCGTCTCGCGGTTGTAGCGTTTGCCGCCGCAGACATCGCACGGCACGTATACGTCCGGCAGGAAGTGCATCTCGACCTTGATCAGGCCGTCGCCCTGGCAGGCCTCGCAGCGGCCACCACGCACGTTGAAACTGAATCGCCCGGCCGCGTAGCCACGCGCACGCGATTCCGGCACCTGCGCGAACAGCTCGCGCAGCGGGGTGAACAGGCCGGTGTAGGTGGCCGGGTTGGAACGCGGCGTGCGGCCGATCGGCGACTGGTCGATGTCGACGACCTTGTCGAACAGGTCGACGTTCTCCACCGACCGGAACGGTGCAATCGGGCGCGAGGCGCCGTTGAGCTCGTTGGCGGTGATCGGGTAGAGCGTGTCGTTGATCAGGGTCGACTTGCCCGAACCGGACACGCCCGTGATGCAGGTGAACAGGCCGGCGGGGATGTCGAGGTCGACCGACTTCAGGTTGTGGCCGCTGGCGCCGCGCAGGTGCAGGGTCATGTCTGGCTTGGGCGGGTGGCGCCTGGCCGGGACCTCGATGCGGCGCGCTCCGCTGAGGTACTGGCCGGTGAGAGAGCGCGGCGCGGCGAGCACGTCCTGGTAGTTGCCCTGCGCGATGACCTCGCCGCCATGCACGCCCGCGCCGGGACCGATGTCGACGATGTGGTCGGCCAGCCGGATCGCGTCCTCGTCGTGCTCGACCACGATGACCGTGTTGCCCAGGTCACGCAGCCGGGTAAGGGTGCCGAGCAGGCGCTCGTTGTCGCGCTGGTGCAGCCCGATCGACGGCTCGTCGAGCACGTACATCACGCCCACCAGTCCGGCGCCGATCTGGCTCGCAAGCCGGATGCGCTGGGCCTCGCCGCCCGACAGCGAGTCGGCCTTGCGCTCCAGCGTCAGGTAATCCAGGCCGACGTCGACCAGGAACCGCAGGCGGTCGCCGATCTCCTTGACGATCTTGACCGCCACCTCGCCACGCCAGCCCGGCAGTTCCAGGCCCTTGAAGAAGGTCAGTGCCTCGTCGATCGGCAGCACGACGATGTCGGTCATCGGCCGGTCGGCGACGAACACGTTGCGGGCCGCGCGGTTGAGTCGGGCGCCGCCGCACTCGGTGCAGGGGCGCTCGCTGATGTACTTGGACAGCTCCTCGCGCACCGCCGAGGACTCGGTCTCGCGGTAACGGCGCTCCAGGTTCGGCACGATGCCCTCGAACCGGTGCTTGCGCTGGTGGCGCGTGCCACCGTCGCTGAGGTAGGAGAACGCGATCACCTGGTCGCCGCTGCCGAACAGCACGGCCTGGCGCACGTCGTCGGGCAACTGCTGCCACGGCGTGTCGACGTCGAAGCGGTAGTGCTTGGCCAGCGACTGGATCAGCTGGAAGTAATAGGCGTTGCGCCGGTCCCAGCCCCGCACCGCGCCGGCCGACAGGCCCAGCTCGGGATGGACCACCACGCGCGCGGGGTCGAAGAACTGCGCCACGCCCAAGCCGTCGCAGGTGGGGCAGGCACCGGCCGGTGCGTTGAACGAGAACAGCCGCGGCTCCAGCTCCGGCAGGGCGTATTCGCAGACCGGGCAGCTGTACTTGGACGAGAACAGCAGCGGGGCCTGGGAGGCGTCGTCGAGCGACACCACCTGGGCCATGCCGTCGCCGAGCTTGAGCGCGGTCTCGAACGACTCGGCGAGTCGCTGCTTCATGTCCTCGCGCGGGCGGAATCGGTCGATCACCGCCTCGATGGTGTGCTTCTGGCGCAGTGCCAGCGGCGGCACGGCGTCGATCTCGTGCAGCTCGCCATCGACCCGCACGCGCACGAAGCCCTGTGCGCGCAGCTGCTCGAACACCTGCGCGTGCTCGCCCTTGCGGTCGCGGATCACCGGCGCCAGCAGCATCCAGCGCTGCTCGGAGGTCTCCGGGCCGGCGCCCAGCGCGATGACCTGGTCGACCATCTGGCTGACGGTCTGTGCCTCAAGCGGATAGCCGTGGTCCGGACAGCGCGGCGTGCCGACGCGCGCATACAGCAGGCGCAGGTAGTCGTAGATCTCGGTGATCGTGCCGACGGTGGAGCGCGGGTTGTGCGAGGTGGACTTCTGCTCGATCGAGATCGCCGGGCTCAGGCCTTCGATGTGGTCGACATCGGGCTTCTCCATCACCGACAGGAACTGGCGCGCGTACGCCGACAGCGACTCGACGTAGCGGCGCTGGCCTTCGGCGTAGATGGTGTCGAACGCCAGCGAGGACTTGCCGGAGCCGGACAGGCCCGTGATCACGATCAGCTTGTCGCGCGGCAGGTCGAGATCGATGTTCTTGAGGTTGTGCGTCCGCGCACCGCGGATGCGGATGAATTCCATCGCCATCGAGGAGCCTGCAGGGGGAGGGTGGCCGTCGTCTGGCGACGGACAACAGATGAGCCTATCGGCAGGGATAAATGGGGGCAAATCCGGAAAACGGAACCCGGCGCCCAGCCCAGGAATCACGAAAAGCGGCCCGCACGAGGCGGGCCGCGGGGTACGGGGAGGAGGGCAATTTTACGGCGCCAGGCTGAACCGGGTCGGACCGGTTCCGGTGCCGCCGGCGGTGTCGATGAGCGCCGGGCTGATGCCGTTGAGGATCAGTTGCACCTTGAGTGCTTCGGCCCGCTGGCGGGCGAGGTTCTCGTCGCCGTCACCGCCGCCGGTGAGCAGCAGCCGGGTATCGCCGGCCGAGGCCTTGATCGCATCGGCGATCCGGCCAATGGTGTCGAGACTGCCGGGGGCAATGCGCGCACTGCCGGCCTCGAAGGCGATCGTCACGGTATTGAGCGCGTCCACCAGCGCTGGGCCGTCCGCGCCCGCGGGCAGCTGCGCCAATGCGGCAGGGGTGTTGCCGCCGTCAGCCGTGCCTTGCAACAGCCCGGTGTAGACGTGGTCGGGGAACAGGTCTTCCGCCAGCGCGAGCAGGCGCGCGCGTTCCTCGCGCGGGACCTGGCCGGACAGCTCGATGGTGTCGCCATCGAAGGTCACCGCCGCGCCTGGCATCGTGAAGGCTTCGGCGAAGGCGGGCAGCCCGTCCAGCCAGTCCGGCGGACGGACGGTGGGATCGACATCGACCTGGCCGGTGGCGGCATCGCCGAAGGCGGCCACCAGCGCATCGACGACCCGTTGCTGCGAGGCCTCGCTGTCGACGGCGCCGTCGTAGCGGACGCGGCCGCCATTGTTGGCCAGTGACAGGCGGGCATCCGAACGGGCGTCGGGGATGGCCTGGTCGGTGGTGGATCCGGGCGTGGCCGGCCCGGTGGCGGTGGATGGCGTTTCGCCGCTGCAGCCGGCGATGGTCATGAGCAATCCCGTAACCGCCGCCATGCCCCAGGCTGCAGCCCGCCGGGTGGCTCGGCGTGGCAGCGTACAGGGCGGATCGGAAACCGAACGCCGAAGTGGATCCGTGGAAGTGTCTGGCATGCGCACCTCTGCAAGAGGCGGCGGGCGATACCCGCCGCAAGGATTCGTAAAGGGGCCCCGCGGACGGGGCCCCCGCATCGGGAATCAACGACCCTGGCTCAGCGCTCGCGTCCCGGACGCGTGGCCGCGGAGCTGTCGTAATCCACCGAGACCGGGTCGGCGCATTCGTCCGTCCCGTTGTTGCACAACGTGTAGGTCATCGTCCCGGTGCCGATCACCCGGAAGGTGTCGGTGGCCGACCCGCGGTTGCGCACGGTCTTGAGGATCGAGCCGTTGCGGTAGATGTCGATGAACCGCTTGCCCGACTCCCACGTCAGGTCGACGCGGTTGCGGCGGCCCTGCGGCGTGAGTTCCGCGGCGACCGCGTACGGCCACTGATTGTCGACGAAGCTCGGGAACAGCGACACGTCGGCTGCGGCGCTGAAGCCCTTGATCGTGACGTACCAGGTGCCGCCCTGCGGGGTTGGGAAGAAGCAGGTCTCGTCGTTGCCGAAGCGGAACGGGCGACAGTCGAACTGGCTGTCGGTCGGGTCCTGTCCGTAGCGGACGTACATGTCCGCATCCCCGGTGCCGCCGAACATCGCGAACAGCAGGTTCTGCGAACCGTTGGGGACGGTCAGCTCATAGCGGATGCTTTCGTCGGCGCCCACCTCGATGCCGGTCACGGTGACGCCGTTCTCCAGCTCGATGGCCGGCGGCGGCGGCGGCGGCGGCGGCGGTGCGTCGGGCAGCGGTTCCAGCCCGGCGGCCACTGCAACGGCATGGCGTGCGTCGATCACGCCCGAACCGCAGGGCTTGGCGTAGCTGCAGCCCTCCGGGAACCCGCCCGAGGCATAAGCGGTGTTGACCAGGATCTCCTCGATCTCGGCCGGGGTCTTGACCCCACCCGCGTCCACCGCGGCCGCCTGCATCAGCGCGACCACGCCGGCCACGTGCGGCGCGGACATGGACGTGCCCGCGTACCACGCATAGCCCTCGCCCTCCTGTCCCTGCAGGCCGAGGTTGAGGGTGGAGAGGATGTTGTCCTCCGCCGGCGCCACGCCCGAGCCACCCGGCGCGGCCACGTCGATCCTGTCGCCGAAGTTGGAGAAGCCGGCCAGGCTGCCGGTGGGGCCGACGGCCGACACCGCGATCACGTTGTCGCAGTTGGCCGGGGAGAAGTCGTCGACGTTGGACGAGGAGTTGCCCGCGGCGATCACCACCGTTGTGCCGCGACCCACCGCCGCATCGAACGCGGCCTGCTCGGCCACCGAGCAAGCGCCGCTTCCGCCCAGGCTGAGGTTGATCACCTCGGCCGGCGTCGCGTTGGCCGGCACGCCCGGCACGTCGCCACCCGATGCCCAGGTGACCGCGTCGATGATGTCGGACGTGTAGCCGCCGCACTTGCCGAGCACGCGCCCGGCCTGGACCTTCGCGCCGTGGGCCACGCCGGCCACGCCACCGCCGTTGTCGGTCACCGCCGCGACGGTGCCGGCCACGTGAGTGCCGTGCCAGCTGCTGTCCTCGGGAATGCCGAAGATGTTGCATTCGCCGCCATGCCAGTCGCCCGGATCGTTCGGGTCCGCGTCGCGGCCATCGCCATCGACGCTGACCTCGGTGTCGATGATGAAGTCGTAGCCCGGCAGGACGTTGGCGTCGAGGTCGCTATGCGGGGTGATGCCGGTGTCCAGGATGGCCACCACGATCCCCTCGCCGGTGCTCAGGTCCCACGCCGGCTCGGCGTTGATGCCGCCCGGGCCGTCCTGGTAATGCCACTGGCTCGCGTATCCGGGGTCGTTGGGCACCAGCAACGGCTGGTACAGCCGGTCGACCTCGACCGCGAGCACGTTGGGATCGTTCTGCAACGCGACCATCAGCCGCTTGGTGGCGGCGCGGTCGAGCTTGCGGTCGGTGCGGATCAGCGAGGCGCCGGTCGCCAGCGTGCGCAGCGGCTCGATGCCCACGCCGGTCTCGCGCGCCGCGTTGGCCAGGATGTTGTTGGCGGAGGCGGCCGACAGCGATCGCGCACCCTTGCGGTAGCTGATGATGAAGCGGTCGTTCGGCGCCTGGCTGGCGGCGTTCTGCGCCGCCGGCGATACACCGCCGCGAAGGACGAAGGAATCGAGCTTGCCGCCCGAATAGGCGACCGGGGCGATGACTATGGCGGTGGCGATCGCCAGCGCACTCCATTTCATGGAACCTGTTTTGCGGGTCATGGACTTATCCTTTCTTGCACACGGACTTCCTGAAATCCCGGCGTTCCCCCCGAGGCCGGGCATGGGTCGGCCGCCGGACGCTGTCCGGACGGTGCGACACGGGGACGCCGCGCGCGGCAAGGCGGGCGCGCGGCGAATGGATGCTTGTGCGGGAGTGGGGCGTCGCCCGGAGCCACGGCGTCGGTGGCGGAATCGTCGGGACCTGGATGCCTGCTCGTTCCATGAGTCTCCTGCCGGACCGGTTCCGTGGCCGACAGTGGCGCAACGGGGGACCGGCCACGCGTGGTGGCGAGCAACCCCCCTGTTGCCCTTGAACAGAACCTAAACGTACCCGCCGATGGGTGCAACCGTTACGGCGCCGTTCATCTGATTGGCGGGGCAGCAGGGGCCAAGCCAGGGAGGGTGGACCTGCTGCCTCCGGCGCGGGCCCGGTGCGGTGCGTTGCCCCATGTCACTGAAAGGTCTACAATTCCGCTTCTGTCTGCCCTCGACGGCAGTCAGCGACCAAAATAACTACAGAGGAATCTGGTCATGTACGCAGTTGTTGTCACCGGCGGTAAGCAATACCGCGTGATGCAGGGCGAGACCCTGCGCGTCGAACTGCTCGAAGCCGAAGCCGGCAGCGAGATCAAGCTCGACAATATCCTGATGCTGGGCGACGGCGAGGGCGTGAAGCTCGGCGATGCGCTCAAGGGCGCCAGCGTCACCGCCAAGGTGGTCGGCCACGGCCGTGCGGACAAGATCCGCATCGTCAAGTTCCGCCGCCGCAAGCACCACCGCAAGCAGATGGGTCACCGTCAGCACTACACCGAAATCGAGATCACCGGCATCGCCGGTGGCGACAAGAAGTAAGGAGAAGCAGTCATGGCACACAAAAAGGGCGTAGGTTCCTCGCGCAACGGCCGCGACTCCAACCCGAAGTACCTCGGCGTCAAGATGTACGGCGGCCAGGCCATCGAGGCCGGCAACATCATCGTCCGACAGCGCGGCACCCAGTTCCACCCGGGTTCGGGCGTCGGCCTGGGCCGCGACCACACGCTGTTCGCGCTGGTCGATGGCAAGGTCGAGTTCACGACCAAGGGTCCGAAGCGCCGCCGCACCGTCAACGTCGTCGCCGGGTAACCGCGACGCCTCACGGTCACGAGGGCCCCGCTTCGGCGGGGCTTTTCGTTTCCGCTCCCGCTGCATCCCCTGCACGCCCGATCGATACCATCACCCCATGAAACTCGTAGACGAAGCCGAAATCCAGGTCGGCGCAGGCAACGGCGGCAACGGCTGCGTCGGTTTCCGGCGCGAGAAGTTCATCCCGCTCGGCGGGCCCGACGGCGGCGATGGCGGTGATGGCGGCAGCGTGTGGCTGGTGGCCGACGAGAACCTCAACACCCTGGTCGACTTCCGCCACCAGCGCCAGTTCCGCGCTCAGCGCGGGCAGAACGGCATGGGCCGGCAGATGTACGGCAAGGCCGGCGAGGACCTGGTCATCACCGTCCCGGTCGGCACCGTGGTCACCAACGTTGGTACCGACGAGGTGATCGGCGACATGACCGCGCATGGCGACCGCCTGCTGGTGGCCAAGGGTGGCAAGGGCGGCCTCGGCAACATGCACTTCAAGAGCTCGACCAACCGCACTCCGCGCAAGGCCCTGCCGGGCCTGCCGGGCGAGGAGCGCGAGCTGCGGCTGGAGCTGAAGCTGCTGGCCGACGTCGGCCTGCTGGGCTTTCCCAATGCCGGCAAGAGCACCCTGATTCGCGCGGTCTCGGCGGCGACGCCGAAGGTCGCCGACTACCCGTTCACCACGCTCTATCCCAACCTGGGCGTGGTCAGCGTCGAGCAGTATCGCAGCTTCGTGATTGCCGACATCCCCGGCCTGATCGAAGGCGCTGCCGACGGCGCCGGCCTGGGCGCGCAGTTCCTGCGCCACCTTCAGCGCACCCGCCTGCTGCTGCACCTGGTCGACATCAATCCGATGGCCGGGGGCGTGGAAGGCGTGACGCCGGCCGAGCAGGTCCGCGCGATCGAGCGCGAACTGGAGAAGCATGATCCCGAGCTGCTGGCCAAACCGCGCTGGCTGGTGCTCAACAAGGCCGACCTGTTGCCCGAGGACGAGCGCCAGGCGTTTGCCCAGGCGATCGTCGACGAGTTGGGCTGGAAGGACCGCTGGTACCTGGTGTCGGCGATCGGCCGCGAGGGCACCTGGCCGATCATGCTCGACGTGATGGCGTTCTTCGACCGCCAGCGCGACGACGCCGCGATGGAGGCCCACGCCCGAGGCGACGCGGAGTAGGGTACGGTCCCAAATAGGTGCGGTACGAAGGGCGCCCGCCGGGCGCCCGGTCGTGCAGGACGTCCCGGGCACCGGTGAGCGCCCACGAAAAAGCCCGGCCGAAGCCGGGCTCTTTCATTGCACCATCGCGCCCTGGATCAGGCGGCGGCCTTGACGGCCTTGATGCGGGCGGTCAGGCGGCTCTTGTGGCGGGCGGCCTTGTTCTTGTGGATCAGGCCGCGCGAGCTGAAGCGGTCGAGGATCGGCTGGGCGACCTTGAAGGCGTTCTCGGCGCCGGCGGCGTCGTTCTCGCCCAGGGCCTTGAGCACCTTCTTCACGGCGGTGCGCAGCATCGAACGCTGGCTGGCGTTACGGGCATTGCGCACGACAGCCTGCTTGGCGCGCTTCTTGGCGGACTTGATGTTTGCCACGGCGTATTCCTGAAATATGTAGGTTGGAGCTGGAAAGATTTATGCTGGCGGACTTGGCTCGGTGCCCGCCCGGCGACGAATAGACAGGAAATTATGGGGGATTCAATGGCTTGCGTCAACAACCGGTCCCGCGGGAATTCAGCGTGACCCAAGCCCCCTCCAAGGCCCGCCAGGCGGGCATGCTGCGCTCGACCGTGGTGTTCAGCGCGATGACCTTCCTGTCGCGCATCGCCGGCTACCTGCGCGACTGGCTGCAGGCCTCGCTGTTCGGCGCCGGGCCGGCAGTCAGCGCTTTCGTCGTCGCCTATCGCATCCCCAACTACCTGCGGCGCATCTTCGCCGAGGGCTCGTTCTCCTCGGCGTTCGTGCCGCTGCTGTCGGAACTCAAGCAGAAGGGGGACGACAAGGCGCTGCAGGACTTCCTCGACCACGTGGCGGGCGCGCTGCTGGCGATCGTGGTGGTCGTCAGCGGGCTGGGCATCCTGCTCGCGCCATGGGTGGCCCGGCTGTTCCTGGCCTTCGCGCCGGCCGGGACGGAGACGGTGCCGCTGGCCGCGGAGATGCTGCGGATCACCTTCCCGTACCTGACTTTCGTGTCGATGACCGCGCTGGCCGGCGCGGTGCTCAACAGCTTCCGGCAGTTCGGCCTGCCCGCGCTGACACCGGTGCTGCACAACCTCACGCTGATCGCCGCGATACTGCTGCTTGCCGGTGCGCTCGATGTGCCCGAGAAGGCGCTGGCCTGGGGCGTACTCGCCGCCGGCGTGCTGCAGATGCTGGTGCTGTGGCCGGCGATGGGGCGGCTCGGGCTGCGCCCGAAATTCCGCTTCAACCTGCGCCATCCGGGCGTGCGGCGGGTGATGACACTGATGCTGCCGACCATCTTCTCCTCGTCGGTCTCGCAGGTGAACCTGCTGGTCGGCACCGTGTTCGCCTCGCTGCTGGTGCCGGCAGCGCAGTCCTGGCTGTACTACTCGGACCGGCTGGTGGAGCTGCCGCTGGGGTTGTTTGGCGTCGCGATCGGCACCGTGATCCTGCCCCAGCTTTCGCGCCTGCATGCCGATGCGGACACCGGCGGTTATTCCCGCTCGCTCGACTGGGGGTTGCGGATGGTGCTGCTGATCGGGCTGCCGGCCGCGCTGGGCCTGTGCCTGCTGGCCGAGCCGCTGACCGCCTCGCTGTTTCGCTACGGCCAGTTCACCGACCAGGACACGCGGATGGTGGGTTACGCGCTGGTGGCGATGAGTGTGGGGATTCCGGCGTTCATGCTCAGCAAGGTGCTGCTGCCGGCGTTCTACGCCCGCCAGGACACGCGGACCCCAATGCGCGCCGCGGTGATCACGGTGGTCGCCAACGTCGTGCTGACCGTCGCGCTGGTGACGCCGCTGTACTTCAACGATGTGCCGTACGCGCACGCTGGTATCGCCGGAGCGACCGCGTTGGCCGGCATCCTCAACGCCGCGCTGCTGTGGCGGTACCTGCGGCGCGACGGCATCTACCGGGCAGAGCGCGGCTGGTTGCGCTGGCTGCTGCGGATCGCGGCGGGGCTGGTGGCGATGGCGGCAGTGGTGGTCGTGCTGCGCCAGTGGGTCGGTGACTGGACGGCCATGGCCGGGCTGATGCGCTGGGCGTGGCTGTTGGTGGTGGTGGCCGCCGGCGCGGCGGCCTACGGGTTCGTGCTGGTCGTGCTGGGGCTGCGGCCACGCGATCTCCGGCATTGAGCGAGTTCGCGCCGGGGCCCGGCCGACCCGGCCAAACCCGCGTGCCGGCTATACTTCCGGCGATGAGCAGGCTGTTCCGAGACGTCGACGGCGGGCCCCGGTGCCCGCACGGCAGTGTGGTCTGCATCGGCGCCTTCGACGGCCTCCACCTGGGGCATCGGGCACTGGTGCGCCACGCCGTGGCGCGCGCACGCGCGCTGGACGTCCCCGCGGTCGCGCTGACGTTCGAACCACTCCCCCGTGAATTCTTCGCCGGTGGTCACCCGCCGCCGCGGCTCCTGTCGGCGCGCGCGAAGGTCGAGGGGCTGCTGGCGCTGGGCGCCGACCAGGTCGGCCTGCTGCGGTTCGATGCGCGGATGGCGTCGATGACGGCTGCGGATTTCGTCCGCACCGTGCTGGTCGACCACCTCGCCGTGCGCGAGGTCTGGGTCGGTCCCGGTTTCCGGTTCGGCAAGGGGCGGGCAGGGGATCTGGCGCTGCTGCGCTCGATCGGCAGTGGCCTGGCCGATAGCGGCGAGGGCTTTACCGCCCACGAGATCGAACCGGTGGTGCTTGATGGTGAGCGTGTATCCAGCACCCGCATCCGTGCCGCCCTGCAGGCCGGCGACTTCGCCGGTGCCGCGCGCATGCTCGGGCGGCCGTTTGCGATCGGTGGCCGCGTCGCCCGTGGCGCGCAGCTGGGCCGCTCGCTGGGTTACCCGACCGCCAACCTGCGTTTCAACGGCAAGGCGCCCCCACTGTCGGGCATCCATGCCACCCGCGTGCATGGATTGGGCGACACCCCGTGCGACGCCGTCTCCAGCCTCGGCACCCGGCCGACGGTCGACGGGGTGGAGCCGCTGCTGGAGACCCACCTGTTCGATTTCGATTCCGACCTGTACGGTCGCCGGATCGAAGTGGAATTCGTCGCCCATCTGCGCGACGAGGAAAAGTTCGATGACCTGCCGGCCCTGGTCGAGCAGATGGACCGCGACGCCGCCCGTGCCCGCGACATCCTTTCGCAATCCCCCACTCCGCAAGACCCCACAAGAGCCCCCGCGTGAGCGAGAAGAACAGCGACAACCCCTACAAGTCGACCCTGCACCTGCCGGCGACCGACTTCCCCATGCGCGGCGACCTGCCCAAGCGCGAGCCGGTGACGCTGGCGCGCTGGGAGGAGGAAGGCCTGTACGCGCAGATCCGCGGCAAGGTGAAGGATCGCGAGCGCAGCTTCGTCCTGCACGATGGCCCGCCGTATGCCAACGGCGCGATCCACATCGGCCACGCGGTCAACAAGGTGCTCAAGGACATCGTGGTCAAGTCGCGGCTGCTGGCCGGCTATGACGCGCCGTACGTGCCGGGCTGGGATTGCCACGGCCTGCCGATCGAGATCGCGATCGAGAAGAAGTACGGCAAGGTCGGCACCAAGCTCGACGCCGCCCAGTTCCGCCAGAAGTGCCGCGAGTACGCCGCCGAGCAGATCGACCTGCAGCGCCGCGATTTCAAGCGCCTTGGCGTGCTGGGCGACTGGGACAACCCGTACCGCTCGATGGACTTCCGTTTCGAGGCGGACATGCTGCGCGCGCTGGCCAGGATCGTTGGCCGCGGACACCTGGTGCGCGGCGCCAAGCCGGTGCACTGGTGCTTCGACTGCGGCTCGGCGCTGGCCGAAGCCGAGATCGAGTACGCCGACAAGGTGTCGCCGGCGGTGGACGTGGCCTACCCGGTGAAGTCCACGCGCGACTTTGCCAGCGCGTTCGAGACGGTTGCGGGAGAGGGCGTGGAGATCGCGGTGCCGATCTGGACAACCACCCCGTGGACGCTGCCCGCCAGCGTCGCGATCAGCGTCGGCGCCGGGCTCGATTACGTGCTGGTCGAAGGCCCGGCGACGGCCGCCGGCGGGCGCCGCTGGCTGGTGCTGGCCGAGGCGCTGGCCGCGAAGTCGCTGGCGCGCTACGGCATCGAGGACGTGGTCGTCCACGGCCGGGCGAAGGGTGTCGAACTCGAGAACCTCGTCGCCCGCCACCCGTTCTACCAGGACCGCGACATCCCGCTGCTGCTCGGCGAGCATGTGTCCGACGAGGACGGTACCGGCGCCGTGCACACCGCGCCGGGCCACGGCCAGGAGGACTTCGCGGTTGCCCGCAAGTACGGCCTCGTCGACCGCTACACCGCCGCCCAGCTCAACCCGGTGGATGCCCGCGGCGTGTATCTCGCCGGCACGCCGGCGCTCGATGGCGCCGAGGTGGCCGGCCTGCACATCTGGAAGGCCAATGACGTGATCGTCGAGGCGCTGCGCACCGACGGCACGCTGCTGGCGCTGGCCCAGCTCAACCACAGCTACCCGCATTGCTGGCGGCACAAGACCCCGGTGGCGTTCCGCGCCACGCCGCAGTGGTTCATCTCGATGGAGAAGGCCGACCTGCGCAACGATGCGCTCAAGGCCATCGGTGACGTGCAGTGGTTCCCCGACTGGGGCGAGGCGCGCATCGCCGGCATGGTCGAGGGGCGGCCGGACTGGTGCATCAGCCGTCAGCGCACCTGGGGCGTGCCGATCGCCCTGTTCGTCCACAAGGTGACCCATGAACCACACCCACGCTCGGTGGAGCTGATGGGCGAGGTCGCAAGCCTGGTCGAGGCCGGCGGCATCGACGCCTGGTACGCGCTGGACCCGGCCACGCTGCTGGGCGGCGAGGCGGCCGACTACGAAAAGGTCACCGACATCCTCGATGTGTGGTTCGACTCCGGCGTTACCCACGAGTGCGTGCTGGCGCAGCGCCCGGAAGATGGCCTGCGCAAGCCCGCCGACCTGTACCTGGAAGGCTCCGACCAGCACCGCGGCTGGTTCCAGTCGTCGCTGCTGACCGGTGTCGCGATGGATGGCGTGGCCCCTTACCGTCAGGTGCTGACCCACGGGTTCACCGTCGATGCCGACGGCCGCAAGATGTCCAAGTCGCTCGGCAACGTCATCGCCCCGCAGAAGGTGGTCGATGCGATGGGCGCCGACGTGCTGCGACTGTGGATCGCCTCGGCCGACTACCGCAACGAGATGACCGTCTCCGACGAGATCCTCAAGCGCAGCGCCGACAACTACCGTCGCATCCGCAACACCGCGCGCTTCCTGCTGGGCAACCTGCATGGCTTCGACCCGGCCGTGCACCTGCTGCCCCTCGACGGCACGGGCGACGAGGCGATGGTCGCGCTGGACCGCTGGATCGTGCACCGCGCCCACGGCTTGCAGGAGCGGATCACCGCCGCGTACGAGCGCTACGACTTCAGCGAGGTGGTGCAGATCCTCGCCAACTTCTGCAGCGTCGACCTGGGCTCGCTCTACCTGGATGTCACCAAGGACCGCCTGTACACGATGCAGGGCGACTCGCCCGGCCGGCGCTCCGCGCAGAGCGCGATGTACCGCATCGCCGAGGCGTTTGTGCGGTGGATCGCGCCGATCCTGAGCTTCACTGCCGAGGAGATGTGGGGCCACCTGCCGGCGGAAGACGGGCAGGGCACGCGGGAGGGCAACGTGTTGTTCACCACGTGGTATGACGGCCTGGCGCCGCTGCCGGATGCCGCCGACCTCACCGCGGAGGATTTCCGGCGCCTGCTCGCGCTGCGCGAACAGGTCAGCAAGGTGCTCGAGCCGATGCGTGCCGCCGGAACCATCGGCGCCGCACTCGAGGCGGAGATCGCGCTGCGCTGCGGCGTTTCCGACCAGAACTGGCTCGCGCCAATCGCGGACGAACTTCGGTTCCTCTTCATCAGTGGCGACGTCAGCGTGGTCGCCGACGAGGGCGCGCAGGAGGTCCGGGTGGAGGCCAGTCGCACGGCCAAGCCCAAGTGCGGAAGATGCTGGCAGCACCGGGCCGACGTCGGCGGCGTTGCCGCGCACCCGACGATCTGCGGGCGCTGCGTCGACAATGTCGACGGTGACGGTGAAACCAGGAGGTGGTTCTGATGAAGGCCACCGCCCCCAAGCCCAACGCACTGGCCTGGCTGGCCGTCTCGGCCGTCGTCATCCTGCTCGACCAGCTGACCAAGTACTGGGTGCTCACCAGCCTGCCCGAGTACACCCCGATCCCGGTCATCGAGGGCTTCTGGAACTGGTACCGCACCTACAACACCGGCGCGGCCTTCAGCTTCCTCAGCGACGCCGGCGGCTGGCAGAAGTACTTCTTCGTGGTGCTGGCGGCCGCCATCTGCGGTTTGCTGGGCTACTGGCTGTCGCGCACGCCGCGCGGCGACTGGAAGACCGCGCTGCCGTACGCGCTGGTGATCGGCGGCGCCATCGGCAACGTCGTCGACCGGCTCATCCACGGCCACGTAGTGGACTTCATCCAGTGGTACGCCGGCGACTACTTCTGGCCGGCGTTCAACGTGGCCGACGCCGCCATCGTCGGCGGCGCCATCGGCATCGCCGCGTTCGGCCTGTTCAGCGGCCAGCGCAAGCCCGATGCGGCTCGGGAGTAAAATCGCCGGATGGACCTGATCCTCGCCAATCCCCGCGGCTTCTGCGCCGGCGTCGACCGTGCGATCGAGATCGTCAACCGTGCGCTGGAAACCCTCGGCGCACCGATCTACGTGCGCCACGAGGTGGTCCACAACAAGTTCGTGGTCGACGACCTCAAGCAGCGCGGCGCGATCTTCGTCGAGGAGCTCGACGAGGTGCCCGACGGCAACACCGTCATCTTCAGCGCCCACGGCGTGTCCCGCGCGGTGCGCGCGGAAGCCGACCGCCGCGGCCTGAAGGTGTTCGACGCCACCTGTCCGCTGGTGACCAAGGTCCACCTGGAGGTCGCGCGCCAGTGCCGCGCCGGCCGCGACATGGTCCTGATCGGCCACGAGGGCCACCCGGAGGTGGAGGGCACGATGGGCCAGTGGCAGCGGGAAGCGGGCACCGGCCAGATCTACCTGGTCGAGGACCTGGACGACGTCGCCACGCTGCAGGTCGAGCAGCCGGACAACGTGTCATTCACCACCCAGACCACGCTGTCGGTTGACGATACCCGCGGCATCATCGATGCCCTCAAGGCGCGCTACCCCGGGATCCAGGGGCCGAAGAACGACGACATCTGTTACGCCACCCAGAACCGCCAGGACGCCGTGCGCGAGCTCAGCGCCCGCTGCGACCTCGTGCTCGTGGTCGGCTCGGTCAACAGCTCCAACTCCAACCGCCTGCGCGAACTGGCCGAGCGCCAGGGCGTGGAGGCCCACCTGATCGACGGCGCCGACGAGATCGATCCCGCCTGGGTGGCCGGACGCACCCGCATTGGTATCACCGCCGGCGCCTCGGCTCCCGAAGTGCTGGTCCAGGACGTGCTCGCCCGGCTGCGTGAACTCGGCGCCGGCTCGGTCTCCAACCTCGACGGAAAGCCCGAGAACATGGTGTTCGCGCTGCCCAAGGAACTGCGGATCCAGCTCGTTGCCGATTGACCCGCCCCCACGTGCCACCTAGAATCCCGCCTCTTGGCCGGAGTAGCTCAGTTGGTAGAGCACGTCATTCGTAATGATGGGGTCGTAGGTTCGATTCCTATCTCCGGCACCAAGCTTCAAGACCCGCTCCGGCGGGTCTTTTTTTTGGTGCGTCCGGCACATGGCACCTGAATCCCGCCGGCTGCGTTTACAGTGCTGGGATCAGCAGCCTGCACAGGGGACCGCATGCCGTCCATCGAGAACGCACGTATCGCCATCGTCGGCCTGGGGTACGTGGGGCTGCCGCTGGCCGTGGAGTTCGGCAAGCAGTTCGACACCGTGGGCTTCGATATCAACGAGGCCCGCATCCAGGAGCTGCGTGCGGGGCATGACGGCACGCTGGAGGTCACGCCCGCCGAGCTGGCCGAAGCCGGTCGACTGGGCTTCACCAGCGAGTTGCGGGACCTTTCGGACTGCAACGTCTACATCGTCACGGTGCCCACGCCGATCGATACCGCCAAGCGGCCGGACCTGACGCCGCTCGTCCGGGCGAGCGAGGCGCTGGGGCAGGTCCTGTCCGCCGGGGACGTGGTGATCTACGAATCGACGGTCTACCCGGGGTGCACCGAGGAGGTCTGCGTGCCAATCTTGGAACGCGCCTCGGGCCTGAAGTTCAACGAAGACTTCTTCGCGGGCTACAGCCCGGAGCGCATCAATCCGGGTGACAGGGAACACCGCGTCACCAGCATCCTCAAGGTGACGTCCGGGTCCACGCCGGAGGTGGCCGAGTTCGTCGACCGCTTGTACGGCAGCATCATCACCGCGGGCACCCACAGGGCCGGCAGCATCAAGGTCGCCGAGGCCGCCAAGGTGATCGAGAACACCCAACGCGACCTCAACATCGCGCTGGTGAACGATCTGGCGATGCTGTTCAACAAGCTGGGGATCGACACGCTCGAAGTGCTTGAGGCGGCCGGGACCAAGTGGAACTTCCTGCCGTTCCGGCCAGGCCTGGTCGGCGGCCATTGCATCGGTGTCGACCCGTATTACCTGACCCACAAGGCACAGGAGATCGGCCACCACCCGGACGTGATCCTGGCCGGGCGCCGCACCAACGACGGCATGGGGGCCTACGTGGCCGGCGAGGTGATCCGGCTGATGGTGCGCAAGGGCATCAATCCGGTGGACGCCCGGGTGCTGGTGCTCGGCCTGGCGTTCAAGGAGAACTGCCCGGACCTGCGTAACACCCGGGTCGTCGATATCGTCGCCGCGCTGGACGGATACAGCGTAAGGGTCGATGTGTGCGACCCGTGGGTCGACGAGGTCCAGGCACAACACGAGTACGGACTGGCGCTGGTCGCGCCTGGGCAGGGCATGTACGACGCCGTGATCGTCGCGGTGGGGCACGACAAGTTCCGCCAGCTTGGGGCCGAAGGCATCCGTGCCTATGGCAAGCCGGTTTCCATCCTGTACGACGTCAAGTACCTGCTGCCGCGTGACGCGGTGGACGGGCGGCTGTAGAGGACGGCATGACGGGTCGATACGAGCAGGCGAAGACGGTACTACGCGCGGAACCCAGGACCTGGCTGGTGACGGGGTGCGCCGGGTTCATCGGCTCCAACCTGCTCGAGGCACTGCTGCGGCTGGACCAGCGGGCCATCGGGCTGGACAACTTCGCCACGGGGTTCCGACACAACCTGGACGAAGTGCAGGGGACGGTCACGCCGGAGCAGTGGGCCCGGTTCGAGTTCATCGAAGGCGACATCTGCGACCTCGATACCTGCCGGCGTGCCTGTTCGACGGTCGAGCACGTGTTGCACCAGGCGGCATTGGGCTCGGTGCCCCGGTCGCTCGAGAATCCCATCGCCACCAATCGGGCGAACATCGATGGCTTCCTCAACATGCTGGTGGCCGCGCGCGACGCGCAGGTGCGCAGCTTCATCTACGCCGCCAGCAGTTCGACCTACGGCGATCACCCGGCGCTTCCGAAGGTCGAGGACCGGATCGGCAAGCCGCTGTCCCCGTACGCGGTGACCAAGTACGTCAACGAGTTGTACGCGGACGTGTTCGCGCGGTGTTACGGCTTCCCGACCATCGGATTGCGCTACTTCAACGTGTTCGGCAAGCGGCAGAACCCCGGTGGCGCCTACGCGGCGGTCATCCCCAAGTGGACGGCGGCGATGATTCGCGGCGAGGAGGTCTGCATCAACGGCGATGGCCAGACCAGCCGCGATTTCACCTTCGTCGAGAACGCGATCCAGGCGAACCTGCTTGCTGCGACGGCACCGGAGGCAGCGCGGCCCCGCGTCTACAACATGGCCGTAGGCGACCGGAACACGCTTGAGCAGCTGTTCGAGGCGATCCGTGGCGCGCTCGCGGGGTGCGGAGTGGCCTACGGGCGCGAGCCTGTGTACCGCGAGTTCCGGCCGGGCGACGTGCGGCACTCACTGGCCGACGTGAGCGCCGCGCGCGAACTGCTCGGCTACCGTCCGACCCACGACCTGGCCGCCGGGCTGGCGGCCGCAATGCCCTGGTACGTGCGCAACCTATCCTGACCGTCTCGCTGCGCGCGACGGCCTGCCGGTACATTGGCACCTGGTCCCCTCGCGCACGCCCCCATGTCCATCGCCGCCAAGCCACCCCGATCCGCCGCCAAGGCCAAGGTCGCCTACGTCTGCAACGACTGCGGCGCCGACCACAACAAGTGGCAGGGCCAGTGCGCCGAGTGTGGCGAGTGGAACACGCTCAGTGAGTTCGTGATCGAGTCCGCCGCGGCGCAGAAGGCCGGCGGTGCGGGCGCGTCGCGACGCAGCGGCTGGGCCGGCAAGGTCGACCCGCCAAAGGTCACCGCGTTGAAGGATGTCGCCCACACCGAGCATGCGCGGGTGTCGACTGGAATCGGCGAGCTCGACCGGGTGCTCGGGGGCGGGCTCGTCAGCGGCGCGGTCGTGCTGGTGGGCGGCGATCCGGGCATCGGCAAGTCGACGCTCCTGTTGCAGGCGGTCGCCCGGATGGCGGGCACGCTGCCGGCGCTCTATGTGACTGGCGAGGAGTCGCTGTCACAGGTGGCCGGGCGCGCGCAGCGGCTCGACCTGCCGTTGGACGGCATCAGCGCGCTGGCCGAGACCGGCGTGGAGCGCATCCTGGAGCAGGCGGTGGCGACTCGGCCGGGCCTGATCGTGGCCGACTCGGTGCAGACGCTGTGGACCGAATCGCTGACGGCGGCTCCCGGTTCGGTCAGCCAGGTCCGCGAGAGCGCAGCGCGGCTGGTGCGCTACGCAAAGGAGACCGGCACCGCGGTGTTCCTGGTCGGCCACGTCACCAAGGAGGGCGGCATCGCCGGCCCGCGCGTGCTCGAGCACATGGTCGACGCGGTGCTGTACTTCGAAGGCGAGTCGGGCAGCCGCTTTCGGGTGCTTCGCGCATTCAAGAACCGCTTCGGCGCGGTCAACGAGCTGGGCGTGTTCGCGATGGGCGACAAGGGCCTGCGCGAGGTGCCCAACCCGTCGGCGATCTTCCTGTCGGGCAGCGCGAGCCCGCAACCGGGCAGCTGCGTGATGGTCACGCGCGAAGGCACCCGGCCGTTGCTGGTCGAGGTGCAGGCGCTGGTGGACGCCTCGCCACTGAGCAACCCACGCCGGGTCGCGGTCGGCATGGAGGGCAACCGGCTGGCGATGCTGCTGGCGGTACTGCATCGGCACGGCGGGGTGGGGGTGGGCGACCAGGACGTATTCGTCAACGTGGTCGGCGGCATCCGCGTGCAGGAGACCGCAGCCGACCTGCCGGTGCTGCTGGCGGTGTTGTCGAGCTTGCGTGACAGGCCGCTGGCCGAGCGCACGATCGCGTTCGGCGAAGTCGGCCTGTCCGGCGAAATACGCCCGGTGCCCAACGGCGAGGACCGCCTGAAGGAAGCGGCGACCCATGGTTTCAAGCGGGCGATCATCCCCAAGGCCAACGCGCCGAAGTCCCGCCGCATTGGCGAGATGGAGGTCGTTGCCGTGGAGCGGCTGTCCGATGCGCTGGAGGCGGCGGAGTAGCGGCTGGACCGAGTCACCCGTGCACCCCGCCACGGGCCGCCCCGCCGTAGGAGCGAAGTAAGTCGCGATGCCACTGGCCTGGCCCTTCGATGGACAGGTCGCGACTTACGTCGCTCCTACGTTCAAGCCACGCGGTCGCGCGGCTACACCCCGTAGCCCAGCACCAGCTCCAGCACGAACTTGCTGCCGAAGAACGCCAGCACCAGCAGCGCCATTGCCGCCAGGGTCCAGCGCGCCGCGACGCGACCGCGCCAGCCGTAGCGCCAGCGCCCGACCAGCAGGCATCCGAACACCAGCCACGACAGCACGCTGAGCACGGTCTTGTGGACGAGGTGCTGGGCGAACATGTCGGCGACGAACAACGCGCCGGTCAGCAAGGTGGCACTGAGCAGGATGAAGCCGGCGGCGATCGTCCGGAACAGCAGCGTCTCCAATGCCACCAGCGGGGGCAGGGCGCGCAGCCAGCCATGGAACTCGCGGCGGCGCAGCGCGCGCTCCTGCAGCCACAGCATCAACGCAAGCAGCGCGGCCACCGCGAGCGTCGCGTAGGCCAGCAGCGCCAGCCAGGCGTGCAGTTGCAGGCGCCAGTCCAGCGGCTCGGGCGGCACGTGGCCGTAGAGCTCGCAGGCCACCAGCGCCGCGGCCGCCAGCGGGAACACCACCACCCCCAGCGCGGCCATCCGCCCGCCGGCGCCGACCAGCGTGGTCAGAATCGCCATGCCCAGGCCGACCAGTGACAGCGCAGCAAAGAAATGCAGGTCGGCGCCGCCGATGGCGCGCCAGGCCAGCACGTGGGCGGCGCCGTGGAGCACCATCGCCACCAGTGCCGGCAACAGCCACGCGCGACCATGGCCATCCTCGCGCCGGACGTTGACCACCAGCAGCATGCTGGCGGTGAGGTAAAGCACGGCGGCGATGAGAACGATTGTCATCGCCCAAGTGTAGCCGGGCCGGTCGCCGATGACGCCGGTACGGCCCGTATAATTCGCGGTCCCCAACGTTCCGCGGCGTCCCTGTCCATGTTCGAATCCCTGACCCAGCGCCTGTCCGGCACCATCGAGCGGCTGCGCGGCCGCGGCCGGCTGACCGAGGAGAACATCCGCGAGTCGCTGCGCGAGGTCCGCATCGCGCTGCTGGAAGCCGACGTCGCGCTGCCGGTGGTGCAGGCGCTGATCGAGCGGATCAAGGTCCGTGCGGTCGGCCAGGAGGTTCTGAAGTCGCTGACCCCGGGTCAGGCACTGATCAAGGTCGTGCGCGACGAGATGACCACGGTCATGGGGTCGCAGGCCAACGACCTGAATCTCAACGTGCCGGCTCCGGCGGTCATCCTGATGGCCGGCCTGCAGGGCGCGGGCAAGACCACCACGGTCGGCAAGCTGGCCAAGCACCTCAAGGACAAGCGCAAGAAGAAGGTCATGGTGGTGTCGGCCGACGTCTACCGGCCGGCGGCGATCGCCCAGCTGGAGACGCTGGCCCAGCAGGTGGACGTGCTGTTCTTCCCGTCCACGGCCGACCAGAAGCCCGAGGCCATCGTCCGCGCCGCGATCGACGATGCGCGCAAGTCCTTCGTCGACGTGCTGATCGTCGATACCGCGGGCCGCCTCGCGATCGACGAGGCGATGATGGCGGAGATCAAGGCGCTGCACGCCGCGGTCAACCCGGCCGAGACCCTGTTCGTGGTCGATTCCATGACCGGCCAGGACGCGGCCAACACCGCCAAGGCGTTTGGCGAGGCGCTGCCACTGACCGGCGTGGTGCTGACCAAGACCGACGGTGACGCCCGCGGCGGCGCGGCGCTGTCGGTGCGCTACGTCACCGGCAAGCCGATCAAGTTCATCGGCGTCAGCGAGAAGCCCGACGGCCTGGACGTGTTCCACCCCGACCGCGTCGCCAGCCGCATCCTCGACATGGGCGACGTGCTGAGCCTGGTCGAGCAGGTCGAGCAGCAGGTCGACAAGGACAAGGCGACCCGGCTGGCCGAGAAGGTCGCCAAGGGCAAGAAGTTCGACCTCAACGACATGAAGGACCAGCTCGAGCAGATGCAGAACATGGGCGGCATCAGCGGCCTGATGGACAAGCTGCCGGGCATGGGCCAGATCCCCGAGTCGGTGAAGGCGCAGGTGACCGGCAAGGAAGTCCCGCGCCTGGTGGCCATCATCAACTCGATGACCAAGAAGGAGCGCCGTAACCCGGCGTTGCTGAACGGATCCCGCCGCAAGCGGATCGCCGCCGGCGCCGGCGTTACACCGGCCGACGTAAACAAGCTGATGAAGCAGTACCAGCAGATGGAGAAAATGATGGGCAAGCTGGGCCGCGGCGGCATGAAGGGCATGATGCGCGGCATGCGCGGGATGATGGGCGGTCGCGGCGGCATGCCGTTCTAGGGCCGTACGGCGGCGCTTCCATCGAGGGCGGAACACCCTTTATACTTGCCGGCTTACCCCGTCATCCCGGCGGCTGGGCAACACAGGAAAGCAACCCCATGGTCAAGATCCGACTGACCCGCGGCGGCGCCAAGAAGCGTCCCTTCTACCACATCATCGTCACCGACAGCCGCAGCGCCCGCGACGGCCGCAACATCGAGCGCGTTGGTTTCTACAACCCGATTGCCACTGGTGGCGAGAAGCGCGTCGAGCTCGACCTCGAGCGCGTGAAGCACTGGCTGGGCAACGGCGCGCAGCTGACCGACAAGGTCGCCGTGCTGTACAAGGAAGCGGCCAAGACCGCTACCGCGGCCTGATCTGCCGGGCCGCCCACGCGGCGGCCCGCTTCCGGCAATGAACGATCAAGGGCGTCGCATCCTCCTCGGCAGGGTGGCCGGCGCCCTTGGCTTGCGTGGCGAGGTCAAGCTCGAGTCCTGGACCGAGCCCCGCCTGGAGATCTTCCGTTACCAGCCTTGGACCCTGCGCGACGCACAGGGCCGCGAGCGGCTGGTCGAGGGCGTGCGCGGGCACGAGCAGGGCAAGCACCTGGTGGCGCGCTTCCCCGATGTCGATGACCGCACTGCGGCCGAGGCCCTGCGGGGACTGGAGATCCACGTCCCGCGTGACGCGCTGCCCCCGCCCAAGCCGGGCGAGTTCTACTGGGTCGACCTGGAAGGGCTGCGCGTGGTCAACCTCGAAGGGGTCGACCTGGGGAACGTCTCCCACCTGTTCTCCACCGGTGCCAATGACGTGCTGGTCGCGCGGGACTCCGAGCGCGAGCGCATGATCCCGTTCGTCAGGCCGCAGTACGTGACCGACATCGACCTGGCAACGCGCACGATCACCGTCGACTGGGACCCGGACTTCTAGTTCGCGCCGCATGCGCATCGACGTCATCAGCCTGTTCCCCGACTTCATCGCCCAGTGTGCGGCGTTCGGGGTGACCGGGCGCGCGGTCGAGCGGGGGCTCCTGTCGCTGCATGCCTGGAACCCGCGTGACCACGCCGAGGGCAACTACCGCCGGGTGGACGACCGTCCGTTCGGCGGTGGCCCTGGCATGGTGATGTTGATCGATCCGTTGCGTGCCAGCCTGGCCGCGGCCCGTGCCGACGACCCGGCGCCGGCGCGGGTCATCTACTTGAGCCCGCAGGGCGCGCCGCTGACCCAAGCCAAGGCCCGCGAACTGGCCGGCCAGGAACGGCTCGTGCTGCTGTGCGGGCGCTACGAAGGAATCGATGAGCGTTTCATCGAGGCCGAGGTGGACGAGGAGCTGTCGATCGGCGACTACGTGCTGTCGGGCGGCGAGCTGGCCGCGGCGGTGGTGGTTGACGCCGTGGCGCGGCTGCAGGATGGCGCGCTCAACGATGCCGAGTCGGCGGTGCAGGACAGTTTCGAGGACGGCCTGCTGGACTGCCCGCACTACACCCGCCCGGTCGAGCACGCACTGGGCGCGGTGCCGGCGGTGCTGATGTCGGGCAACCATGCCGAGATCGCCCGCTGGCGCCGGCAGCAGTCGCTGGTGCGGACGCTGCAGCGGCGGCCGGACCTGCTGGACGAGGCGGCGCTGTCGAAGGCCGACCGCAAGCTGCTGGACGCATGGCGGACCCGGCAAGCGGGCGAGGGCAGCTAACCCCTAGCCACACAAGGAAATTTGCCGCTATAATGCGCGGCTTAGCTGCATCCACGCCATGACGCGGGTCCACGTGCACTCGCGCAACAACTAATCCAACAGGCCGTCACCATGAACAAGCCCTCGCTCAACACGCTGCTGCAGGAATTCGAGACCGGACAGGTGCAGCGCCAGCTGCCCGCGTTCAGCCCCGGCGACACCGTCGTCGTCAACGTCAAGGTCAAGGAAGGCAACCGCGAGCGCGTCCAGGCCTACGAGGGCGTGGTCATCGCGACCAAGAACGCCGGCCTCAACTCCGCCTTCACCGTCCGCAAGATCTCGCACGGTTTCGGCGTCGAGCGCGTGTTCCAGACCCACAGCTCCACCATCGATTCGGTCGAAGTGAAGCGCCGTGGCAAGGTCCGCGCCGGCAAGCTGTACTACCTGCGTGGCCTGGAAGGCAAGAAGGCGCGCATCAAGGAAGACCTGGCCGCCTACGCCAAGGCGAAGGCCGAGGCCGCCGCAGCCGCGGAGTAATCCGCGCCGCGCGATGCGCAGCAACGGCCGCCTCCGGGCGGCCGTTTGCGTTTGGGGTGTGGGGGCGTGGGGCCAGCGGCCAGTGCATTGTCCCGGTTCATTCCGCTCCCACCCGGCTTTTCTACAATCGTTCAATGACATCGACCCCTTCCATCGAAGCCCCCGGCACGGTGCGCCTGGACCTGTGGCTTTGGGCGGCGCGGTTCTTCAAGACGCGCAGCCTGGCGCGCGACGCGATCGAGCACGGCAAGGTCGAGGTCGGTGGGCAGCGCCCGAAGGCGTCGCGTGCCGTGCGCGTCGGGGATGCCCTGCGGATCGGCCGCGGCGATGAGCTGTTCCACGTCACGGTGCTCGGGTTGAGCGATACCCGCGGGCCGGCGAAGGTGGCCCAGTCGCTCTACGAGGAGTCGGCCGAATCGCGCAGCGAGCGCGAACGCCTGCGTGTCTTGCGGGCAGCCGAGCGTGCGGGGTACCGCCCGCCGGAGACGCGGCCGGACAAACGCGCGCGGCGGCTCATCCGCGCCCTGGGCGATATCGACGCCCTGTAAGCGCTGCTTCGCCGACGACCCAACGCTAGAACGCCTTTGTCGCGTCCAGCCCGACCATCCAGTGCCGCCCTGGCGCCGGCTCAAAGTACCGCCCGCCGCCGGCGTTGACGATGACCGAGCCGACCACGTCGCGGTCGAACAGGTTGTTGACCCGGGCGAACCCGCGCCATTCCAGCCCCGCCGCGCGGAACCGCCGCTCGGCCGCCAGGTCGAAGCTGGTGTAGGCCGGCGCCGCTTCGCTGTTGGCGTCGTCGGCGAACACCCGGTCGACGAAGCGGCCCTGCAACATCACGTCGGTGTGCTCCACCGGGCGCCAGCGCAGTTCCGCCCAGGCCGTGTTGCGTGCCAGTCCGGGGATATGCCGGCCGGCTTCGATCACCACGTCGTCCTGGTTGCACGGTGGGCTGCCGCACACGACGAAGTCGTCGCGGTAGCGCGCATCCAGGAAGGTGTAGGCGGCGGCGAGGTGCCAGCGCGGCGCCAGCGCGCCCTCGACCGCGAACTCCGCGCCGCGCCGGCGTGTCGTCCCCGCATTGTCGTAGACGCTGCGCCCACCCTCGTTGGCGGCGACCACCAGCTCGTCGGTGGTCCGGCTGTGGAACAGCGCGGCCGAGTATGCCCAGCCCCCATGGCGCGCCCGCACGCCGATTTCCTGGTTGCGGCTGCGCGCCGGCGCCAGGGTGTCGTTGAGTCCGCCCTGGCCGTCACTGCGGTACGCCAGCTCCGAGAAAGTCGGCGTCTCGAACCCGGCGCCCGCGTTGGCGTACAGGCTGAGCCACGGTGTCGCCCGGAAGAGTACGCCGGCCACCGGCGAGGTGCGCGCGTACTCCAGCACCCCGCTGTCGTCGGGGTTGATGGCGGTGACGAAGCGGTCGTCCGACTCGAACTCGACCTCGCTGTGGCGCACGCCCATGTGCAGGCGCCAGCGCTCGGCCGGAGCCCATTCGGCCTGCAGGTACACGTCGTTGGCGGTCACCCGGTTGCGCTCGTCGCGGCGCAGCGCGCCGACAACGCCGACGTCGCTGCCGGTGAAGTTTTCGAAACCCAGCCGGTGCTCGTCCGACACTTCGTAGTCGAGCCCGGCGGTCAGCGCGAACGGCCGACCGGCCAGCTCGGTGGACCAACGCCAGCGGCCGTCGATGCCGTGGTAGTCGCGGTCCAGGTCGATCGCGCCGCCGTTGTGCAGGGGGTTGTCGCGCTGCACCGCCACCGGCACGGACAGCATCTGGGTGGTGGCGCGGTTGCCGGCCCAGGCGGTGACCGCGATCTCGTGGCCGGCCGACAGCGTGTGTTCCACGCGGGCGCCGAACTGGTCCTGCCGGACCGTCTTGCGGGTATCGAACGTGAGCGCGCCGTCGCTCGCCGCGCGGCGGTCGTCCCGCACCTGCGCGGCGGTCAGCCCTTGCGGATCGTCGGCGGTGAGGTCGAGACCGTTGAACAACAGGGTGTAGCGCCCGCCGTCCCCGAATGTGCCGCGCAGCAGCGCCTGCCCACTGGTGCGGTGCGAGGCGCTGTGGTCGCGGTAGCCGTCGCTGTCGATGTCGATCAGGTCGAGCAGCAGATCGCCCTGCGTGCCGGACCGCCCATCTTCCGCGCCCCACGGGGTGTGGAACGAAAGCGACGATTTGCGCAGCCCGTTGGCACCGGCGACGAAACCGGCACCCAGCGTCGGTACCGGTGGTGCGTCGGCGGTGAACAGTTCGATGACCCCGCCGGATGCATTGCCGTACAGCGCCGAGAACGGACCGCGCAGGACCTCGATCCGGCCGGCGGACTCCAGCGGGAAGTGCGAGACCTGGCCCTGCCCGTCCGGCATCGTCGCCGGGATGCCGTCGGTGTACAGCCGCACCCCGCGCACGCCGAAGGCCGCGCGTGCGCCGTAGCCGCGGATCGAGACCTGCAGGTCCTGCGCCTGGTTCTGCCGGTCGCGCGCGACCACACCTGGAACCCGCTGCAGCGATTCCGACAGGTCGATCCTGGGCTGTGCGCGGTCGATCTCGTCCGCATCGACCACGTCGATCGCGGCCGGCACCAGCAGAGCATCGTCGGGCGAGCGCGTGGCCGTGACAACCACCGAGTCCAGCTCGGTCGCGTCATCGCGCGACTGCGCCGTGGCGGGACCCGGCAGGAAAGCGACGGCGGGGACGAGGGCGAACAGGTAGGCGCGCATGGTCTTCCTTGTGTGCTGTGTGGGGGCACCATAGGCAACGCACGTCACCCGGCGGGTGAAAGTGCGCGAACCGCGGTACGACACGATCCGGCTCAGCGTCCCCGCGCATCACCCCAGCGATTTGAGCCGGTACAGCGCCTCCAGCGCCTGCCGCGGCGTGAGTTCGTCGGGGTCAAGCGCCGCCAGTGCGTCCAGCGCCGCGGAGGGTTGTGAGAACAACCCGATCTGCTGCGGCTGGTCGAGCGCGGCGGCCGCCATCGATGGCCTGGGCGCGTCGCGGCTCTGCTGCTCCAGCTCGGCCAGCCGGCCGCGCGCCTGGCTTACCACCGCGCGCGGCAGTCCGGCCAGCGCGGCCACCTGCAGTCCGAAGCTGCGGTCGGCCGGCCCGTCCTTGACCGCGTGCATGAAGACGAGCGCGTCGCCGTGCTCGACCGCGTCGAGGTGGACGTTGGCGATGCCCGACCCCGGCTCGGCAAGCGTCGTCAGTTCGAAATAGTGCGTCGCAAACAGGGTGTAGGCACGGTTTGCCTGGGCCAGGTGTCGAGCACACGCTTCGGCCAGCGCGAGGCCGTCGTAGGTCGAGGTGCCGCGGCCGATCTCGTCCATCAGCACCAGTGACTGGTCGGTCGCGTGGTGGAGGATGTAGCTGGTTTCGCTCATCTCGACCATGAAGGTCGACTGCCCGCGGGCAAGGTCGTCGCCGGCGCCGATGCGGGTCAGGATGCGGTCGACCGGGCCGATCACCGCGCGGCTTGCCGGCACGAAGCTGCCGATGTGGGCAAGCAGCACGATCAGCGCGTTCTGGCGCATGTAGGTGCTCTTGCCACCCATGTTCGGGCCGGTGATTACCAGCATCCGGCGGTCTTCGTGCACGACCAGGTCGTTGGGCTCGAACGGCTCGTCGCGCACCGCCTCGACCACCGGGTGGCGCCCGCGCTCGATATGGATGCCCGGGTCTTCGGCCAGCTCGGGGCGGCTCCAGTCGAGCTGCTCCGCGCGCTCGGCCAGGCAGGCCAGCACGTCCAGCTCGGCGAGCGCGGCGGCGCAATGCTTGAGCGGCTCCAGCCGTCCAGCCAGCGCATCGAGCAGTTGCTCGTACAGCAGCCGCTCGCGCGCAAGCGCCCGTTCGCGCGCCGACAGCACCTTGTCCTCGAACGCCTTGAGTTCCTCGGTGATGTAGCGCTCGGCGTTGGTCAGCGTCTGGCGGCGTGTGTAGTGCGTCGGTGCCTTGGCTGCGTGCGCCTTGCCGACTTCCAGGTAATAGCCGTGGACCCGGTTGTAGCCGACCTTGAGGGTCGGGATGCCACTGGCTTCGCGCTCGCGGGCTTCCAGATCGACCAGGAACTGGTCGGCGTGGGTCGACAGCCCGCGCAACTCATCGAGTTCGGGGTCGTGGCCCTCGGCGAACACGCCGCCGTCGCGCGCGAGCACCGGCGGCTGGTCGACGATCGCGCACTTCAACAGGTGGGCGTGCTCATCGTGCTCGCCGAGTTCCCCGGCAAGCGTGGCCAGCCGCGGGGAGTCCAGCGACCCCAGCAGGGCACGGACACCGGGGAGCAGGCCGAGGCCGTCGCGCAGTGTCGACAGGTCACGGGGCCGCGCGCTGCGCAGGGCGATGCGCGACAGGATCCGCTCCAGATCGCCCAAGGCGCGGAAGAGTTCGCGCAAGCCGTCGCCGGCGCGCGAGTCGATCAGCGTCTGCACCGCCTGGTGGCGGCGGCGCAGCACGTCCCGGTCGCGCAGCGGCCGGTGCAGCCAGCGCCGCAGCAGGCGCCCGCCCATCGGTGTCACGGTCGAGTCGAGTACGCCGAGGAGGGTGTGGCGGTTGTCGCCGTCGACGCGGGTGTCGAGTTCGAGATGGCGACGTGTGGCCGCGTTCATCGCGATCGCCCCGTCGCCCGATTCGAGCGCGATCGAGGTCAGGTGCGGAAGGCGCTGCTTCTGGGTTTCCTCGACGTAGCCGAGCAGGGCCGCCGCGGCGGCGATGGCCAGCGGCCGGTCGTCGATGCCGAAGCCACCCAGGTCGTGCAGGCCGAAGAACCGCAGCAACTGGCGGCGGCCACTGTCGGCGTCGAACAGCCAGGGTGCGCGCCGACGCACGCCGCTACGGCCGGCGACGAAGGCCGGCCAGCCGTCCTCGTCGGCGCACAGGGTCTCGGCCGGTTCCAACCGCGCCAGCTCGGCCTCGAGCGCGTCCTCGCTGGCAACCTCGTTGACCAGGAAACGTCCGCCGGCCAGGTCCGCCCAGGCGATGCCGTAGCCGTGCTTCGACCGCGCGACCGCCAGCAGCAGGGTGTCGCGCCGCTCGCTCAGCAGCGCCTCGTCTGTCACGGTGCCCGGCGTGACGATCCTCACCACCTTGCGTTCGACCAAGCCCTTGCTCGCCGCTGGGTCGCCGATCTGCTCGCATATGGCCACCGACTCGCCCATCGCCACCAGCCGGGCCAGGTAGCCCTCGGCCGAGTGGTGCGGCACGCCCGCCATCGGGATCGGCTGCCCGGCCGAACTGCCCCGCTGGGTCAGGGTGATGTCCAGCAGCCGGGCCGCCTTGCGGGCGTCATCGAAGAACAGCTCGTAGAAATCGCCCATCCGGAAGAACAGCAACACGTCGGGCTGCTCCGCCTTGGCGGCGAAGAACTGCTTCATCAGCGGCGTGTGTTCGGCGGGGCGCGAGGCGGTCGCGGCGTCGGTATTGGGCACTGGGTTCTGCGGTCTGGTCGGGAGGCTGCCGGCCGGAACCGGCAGGGCGGCCAGTATGCCAGCCGGGTGCGCGCGACCGGCGCGGCGGTATAGTGCGCGCATGAGCAAAGACGCCTCCGACGCCGACCTGCACGCACTCGCGGAACAGGTCGGCGCCGCCGCACGCCGCCACCACCACCGCCTGGTCACGGCTGAAAGCTGCACCGGTGGCTGGATCGCCAAGACGCTGACCGATGTTGCCGGTGCCTCGGAGTGGTTCGAGTCCGGCATGGCCGCCTACAGCTACGAGGCCAAGCAGGCACTGCTTGGCGTGCAGCCGTTGACGCTGGAGACCTACGGCGCGGTCAGCCGCGAGACCGTCATCGAAATGGTGTCCGGCGCGCTGGTGCATTCCGGCGCCAGCCTGGCCGTGGCCGTGACCGGTATCGCCGGGCCGGAGGGCGGCACTGAGGACAAGCCGGTCGGCACGGTCTGGATCGCGTGGAAGCGCCGCGGCGGCTACCCGACCGCCGTGGTGTTCCATTTCGATGGCGACCGTAAGGCGGTGCGCCGCCAGACCGTGGCCGCCGCTTTGCACGGGCTGCTCGAGCTCGCCGGCTGACCCGACCCGTTGGGGGTTGCGTCGGGGGAAACGTCGTTAGTAGTATTGCTACTAATGAACGCCCTGACCGAAACCCAGCACGCCATCCTGGCCCTCATCGCCGAGCGCATTGCGGTCGACGGGATGCCGCCGTCCCAGACCGAGATCGCGCGCGGGATGGGATTCTCCAGCGTTCGCGCCGCCCAGTACCACCTCGAGGCGCTCGAGCAGGCCGGTGCGATCCGGCGCGTGCCAGGCAAGGCGCGCGGGATCCGGTTGCTGCAGCCGCCGGTTGCCGACGGGGGCGAGCAGGACTCGACGGTGCCCATGGCAGACGACGCATTGCGCCTGCCGGTGCTCGGCAGGGTCGCGGCGGGGTCGCCGATCGGAGCCGATGCCGGGGTCGACGACTACGTGCTGCTCGACCGCAACCTTTTCTTCCCTTCGCCGGACTACCTGCTCAAGGTCAAGGGCGACTCGATGCGCGACGAAGGCATCTTCGACGGCGACCTGATCGGTGTGCACCGCACGCCCGAGGCCCGCTCGGGCCAGATCGTGGTGGCGCGGATCGACGACGAGATCACCGTCAAGCTGCTGAAGATCGGCAAGGACCGGATCCGCCTGATGCCGCGCAACCCCGACTACGAGCCGATCGAGGTGCTGCCCGACCAGGACTTCGCGATCGAAGGGCTCTACTGCGGCCTGGTCCGCCGGGGGCGGTGACGGTGCTGTCCGGGGTCCTGTCGGGGTGTCTCCCGACCCGCGAGGCCGACAGGTGCCGATCGTCCGCCTCATGCCCACGCACTAGATTCAATAGCGCCGGTGCAGTCGCAGTCCATGCGACCGGCGCCGCCTAACCTGCACACATCACCTGACGCCACCAAGGAATCCCACGATGGACGAGAACAAGAAGCGCGCACTGGCTGCCGCACTGGGCCAGATCGAGAAGCAGTTCGGCAAGGGCTCGGTCATGCGCATGGGCGACCGCGTGGTGGAGGCGGCCGAGGTCATCGGTACCGGCTCGCTGATGCTCGACATCGCGCTGGGCATCGGCGGCCTGCCGAAGGGCCGCGTGGTGGAGATCTACGGGCCGGAGTCCTCCGGCAAGACCACCCTGACCCTGCAGGCGATCGCGCAGTGCCAGAAGGCCGGCGGCACCGCGGCCTTCATCGACGCCGAGCACGCGCTCGACCCGATCTACGCCGCCAAGCTGGGTGTCAACGTCGACGACCTGCTGCTGAGCCAGCCCGACACAGGCGAACAGGCGCTGGAGATCGCCGACATGCTGGTGCGTTCGGCCGCGGTCGACATCGTGGTGATCGACTCGGTGGCGGCGCTGACGCCCCGCGCCGAGATCGAGGGCGAGATGGGCGACCAGCTGCCGGGCCTGCAGGCGCGACTGATGAGCCAGGCGTTGCGCAAGCTCACCGGCAATATCAAGCGTTCCAACACGCTGGTGGTGTTCATCAACCAGCTGCGCCACAAGATCGGCCAGATGATGCCGGGCCAGAGCCCGGAGACCACCACCGGTGGCAATGCACTGAAGTTCTACGCCTCCGTGCGCCTGGACATCCGCCGCATCGGTGCGATCAAGAAGGGCGACGAGATCATCGGCAACCAGACCAAGATCAAGGTCGTCAAGAACAAGATGGCGCCGCCGTTCAAGCAGGTCATCACCGAGATCCTGTACGGCCAGGGCATCTCCCGCGAGGGCGAGCTGATCGACATGGGCGTGGAGGCCAAGCTGGTGCAGAAGGCGGGCGCCTGGTACAGCATGGGCGAGGAGCGGATCGGCCAGGGCAAGGAGAACGCCCGGCAGTACCTCAAGGAGAACCCCGCGGTCGCCCAGCGGCTCGAGGCGGAACTGCGCGAGAAGTTCGTGCCCGCCGAGGCCCGCCCGGGTGAGGACGACGACCGCGATGAAGCCGATGCCTGAGTTCCGCTGACACCCGATGGCCGACGACCGTCCCGACGATGAGGGCCGCGACGGCGGCCTGTTCGGCAACGACCCGGTGGCGACGCCGGGTCGTCGCCGCAAGCGGCAACCGGCCAGCACCACCCAGCGGGCGCTCGGCCTGCTGGTGCGGCGCGAACATTCGCGCAAGGAGCTGACCCGCAAGCTGGTGACCCGGGGCCTGGACGCCGACGAGGTCAAGGCGGCGGTCGAGAAGCTGGCCGACGCGGGCTGGCAGGACGACACCCGTTTTGCCGAGGGCCTGGTCCGCAACCGGGCCAACAGCGGATACGGCCCGATCCACATCCGCGCCGAACTCGGCACCCATGGCCTCGACAGCGACGCGATCGCCGCGGCGGTGGACAGCTTTGAAGGCGACTGGCTCGACAACGCCCGCGACCTGGTGCGCCGCCGGTACGGCGACGGGGCCCCGGATGACCTGGCCCTCCGTCGCAAGGCCGCGGACCTGCTGATGCGCCGCGGATTTCCCGGCGACATCGTCCGATCCGCCACCCGTTTCGATCCCGACGACTGACCCCGGGCCGGGCCCCTCCAGCCACCGGTCCGTCCGCTTCGCGGCATGCCCCACGCCGGGCCCCGCCGGCTCGGCATCGCAGCCTTCCCCCTGTTACGCTAAACGGCTCCCACGGTTGCCCGCGCAGCCCGTCGGCCCGGCTGCGGGTTGCCGACGTCGCGACAACCTGCCCAGCCCTTCCGATTCCGCGTGCCAGGCATGAAGACCACCAACGACATCCGTCGCGACTTCCTCGATTTCTTCCGCGAGCGCGGCCATACCATCGTGCCGTCCGCGCCGCTGGTGCCAGCCAACGATCCGACGTTGTTGTTCACCAACTCGGGCATGGTCCAGTTCAAGAACGTCTTCCTGGGCAGCGAGAAGCCCGGTTACGTGCGCGCGGCTGATGTCCAGCGCTGCCTGCGCGCCGGCGGCAAGCACAACGACCTCGACCAGGTCGGCTACACCGCGCGCCACCACACCTTCTTCGAGATGCTGGGCAATTGGTCGTTCGGCGACTACTTCAAGGAAGATGCAATCCGCTGGGCGTGGCAACTGCTGACCGAAGTCTGGAAGTTGCCGGCCGACCGCCTGACCGTCACCGTCTACCAGACCGACGACGAGGCCTATGCCATCTGGCGCGACCAGATCGGGGTGCCGGAGGCGCGCATCATCCGTATCGGCGACAACAAGGGTGCGCCGTTCGCCTCGGACAACTTCTGGCAGATGGCCGACACCGGTCCGTGTGGCCCGTGCACCGAGATCTTCTACGACCACGGCGAGCACCACTTCGGCGGCCCGCCCGGCTCGCCCGACGAGGACGGCGACCGCTTCATCGAGATCTGGAACCTGGTGTTCATGCAGTTCGACCGCCAGCCCGACGGCAGCCTCGCGCCGCTGCCGGCGCCGTGCGTCGACACCGGCATGGGCCTGGAGCGCCTGGCTGCGATCCTGCAGGGCAAGCACGGCAACTACGAGATCGACATCTTCCAGCACCTGATCAGGGCCGCCGCCGGCCTGACAGGCACCGACGACCTGGACAACAAATCGCTGCGGGTGATCGCCGACCACATCCGCGCCTGCAGCTTCCTCATCGTCGACGGCGTGCTGCCGTCCAACGAGGGCCGGGGCTACGTGCTGCGCCGGATCATCCGCCGGGCCCTGCGCCATGGCTGGATGCTCGGCCAGAAGGGGCCCTTCTTCCATCGCATGCTCGGTCCGCTGATCGAGGCGATGGGTGATGCGTATCCCGAGCTGGCGGCCAACCGCGCCCTGATCGACCGCGCGCTGCTGGCCGAGGAGGAGCGTTTCGCCGAGACGCTCGACTCGGGCATGCGGATCTTCGACGAGGTCGTGGCGCGCTCGCAGGACGGCGTGATCCCCGGCGCCGACGCGTTCCGGCTGTATGACACCTACGGCTTCCCGGTGGACCTGACGGCGGACATCGCGCGCGAGCGCGGCCTGTCGATCGACATGGACGGCTTCGAAAAAGCGATGGCGCAGCAGCGTGAGACCGCTCGCGCCGCTGGCAAGTTCGGCGGCGGCACCACGCTGCCGGCCGAACTGGTCGCGCAGCTCCAGCCGACCGGGTTCATGGGCTACGACACGCTCACAGCGGGTGGCCTGGAAGTGGTTGCACTGCTCAAGGAAGGACGCCCGGTCGAAGCGATCGAAGCGGGCGACGAGGCGCTGGTCATCCTCGACCGCACCCCGTTCTACGCCGAGAGCGGCGGCCAGGTCGGCGACGCCGGGGAGCTGGACGGCGAAGGCATGCGGTTCGCCGTCGCCGATACGCTCAAGCTTGCCGGGCAGTTCCACGGCCATGTCGGGCGCCTTGCGACGGGCACCCTCAAGCGAGGCGACCACGTGCTGGGGTCGGTCGATGGCGCGCGCCGTGGCGCGATCGTGCTGAACCACTCGGCGACCCACCTGCTGCATGCCGCGTTGCGTTCGGTGCTGGGCGAGCACGTGGTCCAGAAGGGGTCGCTGGTGGCGCCCGAGCGCCTGCGCTTCGACTTCGCCCACTTCCAGCCCGTCAGCGCCGACGAACTTGCCGAGATCGAGCGCCGCGTCAATGCCGAGATCCGGGCCAACCACGAGGCCGAGATCCACCACATGGGCATGCAGGACGCGCTCGACTTCGGTGCGATGGCGCTGTTCGGCGAGAAGTATGGCGACGAGGTCCGCGTGCTGCGGATGGGCGGCGCCTCGACCGAGCTGTGTGGCGGCACGCACGTCGGTCGTACCGGTGACATCGGCCTGTTCAAGATCGTGTCCGAAGGCGGCGTCTCCGCCGGCGTGCGCCGGATCGAGGCGCTGAGCGGGCAGGGTGCACTCGACCACGTTGCGCGCGAGGAGGAGCGTCTGGCCGAGGCCGCGCGCCTGCTGGGCGGCAACCCGTCGGACCTGGGCGACAAGCTGCGCGTCCTACTTGATCGCCAGAAGAAGCTCGAGCGCGAACTCGAAGCGCTCAAGGCCAAGGCGGCCTCGGGAGCGACTTCCGACCTGTCGGCCTCGGCGGTCGACGTCGGCGGTTTCAAGGTGCTGGCTGCCCGCGTCGAGGGGCTCGATGCCAAGGCCTTGCGCGACGCCCTCGACCGGCTCAAGCAGCAGCTCGGCGACGCCGTCGTGCTGCTGGCCGGCGCGAACGATGGCAAGGCCGCACTGGTCGCCGGCGTGAGTGGTTCCGCGTTGGGCCGGGTAAAGGCGGGCGAGCTGCTGGGCCACGTTGCCCGCCAGGTCAACGGCAAGGGTGGTGGCCGGCCCGACATGGCCCAGGGCGGTGGAGAAGACGGCCCGGCACTGGTCGCCGCGCTCTCGGCTGTGCCAAGTTGGGTGGCAAGCCAGGTGGGGTGAGGGCAGCGATCGCCCGCGCTTGTGGGGGTACCCGCGCACCCGGATAATCGATGTTTATCCAGCAGTTGGAACAGTCCCCGTATCATCGGGGCAACCGTCGACGCATGGAGCGTCGGCACAAGGAGAATTGGCAATGCTTATCCTGACGCGCCGCGTCGGTGAGACCCTGATGATCGGCGACTCGGTGACCGTCACCGTCCTCGGCGTCAAGGGCAACCAGGTACGTATCGGCATCACCGCCCCCAAAGACGTGGCGGTGCATCGCGAAGAGATCTACCAGCGCATCCAGCGGGGCGACGCCCCCGTCGATGGCGAAGAAAAAGACTCGGCCGACTGAAAAACGTTTGCCGTGTCCGGGGTGAGCCGTTATGCTCTCCGCCCGCACGCCGCATCGCGGACATGCTTTATCGCGGAGAGTTGCCCGAGTGGCTGAAGGGGCTCCCCTGCTAAGGGAGTATAGGGTTTATAGCTCTATCGAGGGTTCGAATCCCTCACTCTCCGCCAGTTCCATCGGCCGCCGAACAGGCGGCTTCGTGTTTCAGGAACTTCCTTCGCGGAGCCGGAACACACACCGGAAAATCGTTGACGGATCGCAGCACCCCCGTCATAATTTTCCGACTACGCGCCCGTAGCTCAGCTGGATAGAGCACCAGGCTACGAACTTGGGGGTCGGAGGTTCGAATCCTTCCGGGCGCGCCATACAAATGCGAAGGGTCAACGGGTCACTGCCCGTTGGCCCTTTTGCTTTGTGGGCGACGACGCAGGTGCGTCGCCGCCGGCGTTTCATTGTCGTTACATCGGCTGATTCGGCGCTTCCCGCCGACCTGATCGCCCGCGATCCCCCGTTGTCTGGAGCAGGCCGCCTGCGTGCGCGCCTTGCCGCATCCGGCGGCGCGACCACCAGGGGAACCCTCATGCACACGTGGACCGGCACGTTCGAGCACAACCAGGCCACTCCGCGGGTGCGTCCGTGAGCATCCTGTCGGTCAGCCGGAAGAACCGGCTGGTGGTGATGCTGTGGCTGCTCGAACTGGTGGTTATCGTTGCCGCGGTCACCGTGGCGGCGTGGCTGCGGTTCTTCGATGACCCCGAAGGCCTCGCGACCTTCAGCAGGGGCGCGCCGGCGCGACGCGTGCTGGTCGCGGCCATGGTCACGGTGGCGATGACCGCGTTCGGGTTGTACCAGGTGCACGTGCGGCACAGCCGGCAGGATTTCCTGCTCAGGCTGTTGCTGTCGTTCTCGCTCGGCGGCATCGGGTTGCTGGTGCTGTACTACCTGGTTCCGGTGACGTACATCGGGCGCGGTGTGCTGCTGCTGTCGCTGGTGCTGGCGTTCTGCGGCGTGGTTGCGACCCGCGCGGTCTGGCGGCAGGTGCACAACGCCGAAGCGATGAAGCGGCGCATCCTGGTGCTCGGGGCCGGCAACAACGCCAACCTGGTCAACCGGCGGCTGAGGCGCCGGTCAGACCGCCGCTCGATGGTGGTGATCGGTTTCGTCCCGATACCCGGGCAAGCGGTCGAGGTGCCCGCGGACATGCTGGTGCCGATGGGTGACAGCCTGGTCGACCTGGCCCTGCGCCTCAACGTGTTCGAGATCGTGGTCGCGCCCGACGAGCGCCGCGGCGGCTTGCCGATGGACCAGATGCTGGCCTGCGCGCAGCGCGGCATCGCGATGACCGACCTGTCGACCTTCTTCGAGCGCGAGGCGGGCGTGGTCACCCTCAACATCGCCGATCCGTCCTGGCTTGTGTTCTCGCGCGGGTTCGAGACGTCGATGGCACGACGCATGGGCAAGCGCTTCTTCGACCTCGCCGCCGCCGGCACGCTGCTGTTGCTGGCGTGGCCGGCGATGCTACTGGTGGCGTTGTGCATCCGGCTGGAATCCCCGGGGCCGGTGCTCTACCGGCAGGTGCGGGTGGGCGAGGGCGGCCGGAATTTCGAGCTGGTGAAGTTCCGCAGCATGCGGGTCGATGCGGAGGCCAACGGCGTTGCCCAATGGGCCAGCAGCAATGACGACCGGGCGACACGGGTCGGGCGCTTCATCCGGACGGTGCGGCTGGACGAACTGCCGCAGTTGTTCAATGTGCTGAGCGGGGAGATGAGTTTCGTCGGGCCCCGGCCGGAGCGCCCGCAGTTTGTCGAGCAGCTCAGCGAGGAGATCCGCTACTACGCGGTCCGCCATTGCGTGAAGCCGGGACTGACCGGCTGGGCACAGCTGCGCTACCCCTACGGTGCATCCGTGCGTGATGCGGAGGAGAAACTGAAGTTCGACCTGTTCTACGTGAAGAACCACGGCGCGGTGTTCGACCTGCTGATCCTGCTGCAGACCGTCGAGGTGGTGCTGTTCCGGCGGGGCGCACGGTGAGCCCCGCGAACCCGGCCCTACCGGGATCGCAGGCCGTGCGCGGCACGCCGGAGCGCGAACGGCAGCAGTCCGAGTGCCTCGCGGCGCAGCACCGGGTCGCGGCTGGAGCGCCAGGCCTGCGACGTCAGTGCCCACGCGTCGGCCCAGCGCGACTGCAGCAGCATGCCGCGTGCGATCCGCAGGTTGACCGCGGCCAGCGCACGCAGCCGGCCGGTCTCGTCGACCTGTCCGCGTGCGCGCTCGAGTGCGGCGGTCATCACCCCGAGGTAATCGTCGTAGGTGTGCGCCAGCGCCGAGAGGCCGTCGTCGTGGCCGCGCATCGCGCGCACCAGAACTTGGTCGACCACGCCGATGCGCCAGCGGCTGGCAATGCGCAGGTGGTATTCGATGTCCTCGGCGGTGCGCAGCGATTCGTCGAAGCCGCCGACGTCCTCGAACACCGCGCGCCGCATCACCACAGACGCCGGCACCAACGCCGGGTTGTGCAGGATCCAGCGCAGCACCCAGCCGTCCTCGGGGATCACGTCGCGCCGGCGGAACACGTCGATCGCGCGCCCTTCCCGGTCGACCCGTGCAACGTCGCACAGGACCATGCCGGCCTCGGGGTGGGTCTCGAGCCAGGCGAGCTGCAGCGCGGTTTTCTCCGGGAGCCACTCATCGTCGCTGTCGAGCAGGGCGATGTACCGGCCCGTGGCGAGCCTCATGCCGTGGTTGCGCGCCGCCGACACGCCGGCGTTGGGCTGCCACACACGGCGCACCCGGTCGCCGAAGCGCGCCTGCAGCGCGGCACCGGTATCGTCGGTGGAGCCGTCGTCCACCACCAGGATCTCGTCGACGGCGCGTGTCTGCGCCAGCACCGAGTCGATCGCCCGGCATACCAGCTCACGGCGGTTGAACGTCGGTATGACCACCGAAACCAGGGGTGACTCACTCATGCTCGCCGACCTCGCCAGGACATTGCTCCACGCCAGCGGCGCGCTGGGGCTGTACCACCGGTGGCGTAATGCGCGCACCCTGACCGTGGTGGGTTTCCACCGGGTGCTCGATCCGGCCGACCCCAGGTGGGCGTCGTGCGATCCCGACTACACCCTGCCGACGACGCTGCTCGCGCAATCGCTCGCGTTCTTCCGGCGCCACTACAACGTGGTGTCGCTGGCGCAGGTGGTGGACGCCAGTCGTGGCGTCGCCGCGCTGCCCCCCCGTGCGCTGCTGGTGACGTTCGACGATGGCTGGGCGGACAACGCCGAGTTCGCGCTGCCGGCCCTGCGGGAGGCTGGCGTGCCGGCAGCGATGTTCGTGGTGGCCGACGCGGTCGGTCGCCACCAGCCGTTCTTCCAGGAGCAACTCGTCTCGGCGTGGCGACGCGGCACCGTCACTGTCGCGGAACTCGTCCGGATGCTCGACGCGCACGGCGGCGGCGAGGGTAACACGCCCGCGCGGGAGGAAAGCCTGCCGGCACTGCGTGCGGTGATCGCGCGAATGGAAGATCTGGAACCGGCCGCGCGTGCTTGCCTGCTGGCACCCCTTGCCGGGCGGCTCGACGACGGTCGCCGCCACATGGTCGACGTGGAAGAGTTGGAGCGCCTGCAGCAGGGTGGCGTCGCGCTGGGGTTGCATGGAAAGACCCACATCGCGCTGACCCGCGCGCCGGACCTGGAGGCCGAGCTGTCCGGCGCGAGTGACGCGCTGGCCGGTCATCTCGCGGCCGCGCGACCGCCGGCGCCAGCAATGTCGTTCCCCCACGGTGCACACGACGAGGCGGTGGTCGCGCGCGTGCGCGAGGCCGGCTACGCGCTCGCGTTCACCAGCGTGCCGGTGCTCAACCCCGCCTGCCCGACCGTCGGCTGGCTGCTGGGTCGCACCGGGTTCGAGGGAGGGACGGTAGTCGACGCCCGTGGCCGGTTCCGCCCCGAGCGGCTCGCGCTGTACCTGTTTCGCCGTCCCCACCAGCGCCTGGCCTGACGGTCGCGCGAGCGCGGTCCGGCTCATTCGTCTTCGTCGGCGGACGTCAGGAACAGCGCCGGGTCGCTGCCACCCGGGTCGGGCCAGCTCCAGCGCCCGAACACCGGCCGGCGGCTGCGCTCCACGAATCCACGCGAGCGCCAGCCCGCCAGGTGCGACTCGGGCGCGGCCAGTTCCACCGACACCGCCGCATGCCCGGCGGCACGTGCGGCGCGGATCAACGCATCGATGTAATGGCGCCCGACGCCTTCGGCAGCGTCGCGGGTCCAGAAGTCGCGCACATGCAGCATGCCGTCCGCGACCTGGGTCGCGAACCAGCCCGACAGCGTTCCATCAGGCGCGTCGAGCAAAAGGTGGCGGGTGCGCTGGAGCGGACACTGGTCGAACCGCCAGCGCACATGGTCGGCGTCGCGCACCGCGAGCAGTCCGTGACCATGCGGCGCATCGCGCCAGAGTGCGTCCATGCGTGGATCGGCCTGGTCAACCCAGTGCGCCTGCAACCTGGGGCCCCGCAGGCCACGCAACAGGTCCACCGCATGGGTCAGCAGGTCGACCACCGCGCCGGCGGGATAGGCCAGCCACGCCGGCATCTGACGGCGGAAATAGCCCGCGTGCCGCAGCGCCCGCGCGTGGCGCACGATCGTGGCCAGGTGGCGGTAGCCGATCCGCTTGAACACCGGCGCCGCGCGCGGGTTCGGGAAACCGTACAACAGGTCCAGTTCGCGCCTGCCGGCCTCGGCGAGCCCTTCCTGCAGGATCAGGGCCGGCCCGAGCGAGCGGTGTTCGGGCGCGACCGCCAGGTCCACCAGCACGCCGGCGCGTATTCCACGGCCACGCCACGACATCCGCCGACGGCCGGCCGAACAGGCCCCGACCAGGTCACCGGTCGGCTCATGCCGGAGCAGCCACAGCAGCGGCGCCCCGTTGCCGGGTCGAAGGTAGAACCAGTCGTACTTGGCGCGCATGGCCGCGGCGTCGCCCAGGTTGTCACGCCAGATCGCCAGTACCGTGTCGCGGTGGCGCAGCACGTCGCCTGCCTGCGCCGTGTACAGCGGCGCCTGCACGGCCACGTTCATGCCGGCACCGGGATGTCCGCCACCGCCATTGCCGTTGTCGCTTCGCCGACCAGTACCGGCGCGCGATGCAGGTAGCGGGTGGTGCGGCGCTTGTTGCGCAGGTCCTCGTAGATGGCGGCGGCCTGTGGTGCGGTAACGCCGAGCGCCTCGGCCAGGTCGGCGGCGGGGCGGCCGTTGTCCAGCGCCCACAGCGCAAGGTCCATCGGCCGGTAGGGCAGGCCGTAGTAGAACTCGTCCTGGCCCTGGCTGAGGCTGTAGGTGTCGGTGGTCGGCTGCGCCGCGCAGACCCGCTCGGGCAGCCCCAGGTGCCGCGCCATCGCGTAGACCTGGGTCTTGTACAGGTGAGCGATCGGCTTGACGTCGGCCGAGCCGTCGCCGTTCTTGACGAAGAAACCCTGGTCGTACTCGACCCGGTTGGGCGTGCCGACCACTGCGTAGTTGAGCCGGTCGGCATGGAAATATTCGAGCGTCTTGCGGATGCGCTGCTTGAAGTTGGTGGCCGCGACGATGGTGAGGTACTCCTGCAGGCCCAGGTCGCGCTCGTGGCGGTGGCCGTCGGGGGACTCGGCGATGAGCCGGAAGCGGTTGATCCGCCCTTCGGTGCCGCCATCGATGACGATCTTCATCTTCCAGCCGTCGGCATACTCGGGCAGGACCCGGCGCACGGCTTCGTCGCGAGCCCGGTAGCAGCCGATCGCGGCCAGCGTGGGCGCGATGTCGACCGTTTCGGTGCGCACGCCCAGGTGGGTCGCCAGCAGCCGTGCCCGCTCGGCGCTGTCGTCGTCGGAGTCGCGCTCGGGCAGGATCAGCGTGAACACCCGGTCGGGGCCGAGTGCGCGTACCGCCAGCGCGGCGCTCACGGAACTATCGATGCCGCCCGAGATTGCGACCACCAGGCCGCGGCGGTGCAGCTCGCGCGCGGTGATGTCGCGCAGCCGCGCGGCGATGCGGTCGGCCTCCGCCTCCAGGTCGATGTCCAGCACAGTCCATTCCAGTCGGCTCATGGGGTTGCCTGTTGCTCGGTGAGTGAGGTGCGGCGGACCTTGCCCGACGCGGTTCGGGGGAGTGCGGTGACGAACTCGACATGGCGCGGCACCTTGTACGGCGCCAGGCGCGCGCGGCAATGCGCCTTTACCCGCTCCACGCCGCGCTCGGGCAGCGTTGCGGTGACCACGTACGCCTTGATGACCTGGCCGAGCAACGCGTCGTCCACGCCAACGACCGCCGCCTCGATCACGCCGTCGATTTCGGCGATCGCCTGTTCGATGTCGCCAGGGTGCACGCGGTGCGCGCCTGTCTTGATCATGTCGCTGCGGCGCCCGGCCAGGAACAGGAAGCCGTCGGCATCGAGGTGGCCGATGTCGCCGGTGCGGAGCCAGCCGTCGCGCAACACCGCAGCGGTCGCATCCGGGTTGTTCCAGTAGCCCTGCATGACGTTGGGGCCGCTCACCTGCACCTCGCCATCCTGTCCGACGCCGGCCCCGCTGCCGTCCTCGCGGACGATGCGCACGCGGACGCCGTCGATCGGCACGCCGACCGAACCGGCCTTGCGGTCCAGCTGGGCGGGCGGTAACCAGGTGAGCCGCGAGGTCGCCTCGGTCTGGCCGTACATCACGAACAGATCGACCCCGGGCAGCGCAGCGCGCAGGCGGTTGGTGAGCGCGACCGGCATCGCACCGCCGGCCTGGGTCAGGTAACGCAGCGACGACAGGTCGTGGTCGTCCAGCGCACCCTTGTCCAGCAGCAGGGCGAAGGTGGACGGAACCCCCGAAAACCCGGTGACGCGCTCGCGGGCGATCGCGGCGGTGATCATCGGCGGGAAGACCAGGTTGGGCGCCAGCACGACCCGCGCCCCACTGGCCAGGTGGGTATGCAGTACCGACGCGCCGTAAGCGTAATAGAACGGCAGCACGCTGAGCACGCTGTCGCCGGGGCCGAGTTGCAGGTAGGCGATGACGGACGTTGCATTCGCCAGCAGGTTGCCGTGGCTGAGCATCACGCCCTTGGGCGCGCCCGTGGTGCCGGAGGTGTACAGGATCAGCGCCAGGGCGTCGGGCGCAGGAGCTGCGACCGGCATATCGGAGGAGTCGGGCGCGTCCGTGTCGATCGGACCGTCCGGATCCAGCACAATCGCGAACGGCCGGTCCTCCAACTCGCACACTGCCTGCGCCGTGTCGGCGTCGTCGCGTTCGTGCACCACGATCCGCGCGCCGCAGTGGGCGATCCACGGACCCAGGTCGCGCGCACGCGCCTGCACGTTGAGCGCCACCACCACGCCGCCCGCCAGCCAGGTGCCGTACCACGCCACCACCGCTTCGGTCCGGTTGGGCAGCACGATCGCCACGCGGTCGCCCGCGACCAGCCCGCGGACACGCAGCAGGGCGGCGAACGCCTGCGCCTGTGCCCAGAGCCCGGCATAACGGGTTCGCCGCTCGCCATCGACGATCGCCTCGCGGTCGGGCGTAGCCGCCGCGTGTTCCGCCACATGCGCGCCGAGCCAGTCCACGTCGCGGTCAGCCGGCGAGCTTGCGTGTGACGAAGCGGTTGACCGAGTCGATCGTGTCGAAGTTGGCCGGGACCATTTCGTCAGGCGACACCGCGATCTGGTAGCTCTCCTCCAGGAAAAGGATCAGCTCATGGATACCGGTCGAATCGACGATGCCGCCGCGGATCAGCGAGTCCGCGTCGCCCAGCGCATCCTCGTCTTCGGAGAACAGGAAGTTCTGGAGTACGAACTGCTTGATCCTGCGTTGCTGTTCCATTTCGCGTCTTCCCCTGGCCCGTTGCCGGGCGTGCAGATGGCCGCACCGGTGATTGCTGTCGGGGTTAACGTCCGCGCCCGATGCCACCGGCCAGCGGCCGCTTGCCGCGCGCCTCGCCGTTTACATCGCATGGTCCACGTCCTTGCGAACAACGCCATGCAACGACTGTCGATGCTTCCCCTGCTGCTGATCGCACTGGCCGGTTGCGGCCACGACGCACCCGCGGCGGCGGTTCCTCCACGGTTCGTCGCCGATCCCGTACCGGAGCCCTACCGGTCCGAGCAGGCGGACTTTGCCGTCACCACGCTGGTGACCGGGCTGGTGCATCCGTGGGGGCTGGCGTTCCTGCCCGATGGCGGGATGCTGGTGACCGAGCGACCCGGCCGCCTGCGGCTCATCGACAAGGGCGGCCAGATCTCGGGGCCTCTGGAGGGGGTGCCGCGGGTCTTCGTCGAAGGCCAGGGCGGACTGCTCGACGTGGCGCTGTCGCCGGACTTCCGCAACGACCGCCTGGTGTACCTGTCGTTTGCCGAGCCGAACCTGCGCGGCAACCTCGCGGGCACCGCGGTGGCACGCGGGCGGCTGGAGGAAGGCGCGCTGCGGGATGTGGAAGTGGTCTACCGGCAGGAGCCGAAGCTTTCGGCCGGTACCCACCTGGGGTCGCGGCTGGTGTTCGACGATGACGGCCACCTGTTTGTCACGCAGGGCGAACACCGCGTCGCGGCCTCCGCCGCGCAGGCGCTCGACAAGCTGCAGGGCAAGCTGGTGCGCATCCTGCCCGACGGCGGCATCCCGCCGGACAACCCGTTCGTGGGCAACGACGATGCCCGCGCGGAAATCTGGTCGTTCGGCCACCGCAACATGCAGGGTGCCGCACTGCATCCGCAGAGCCGGCAACTGTGGACCAGCGAGCACGGCCCGATGGGTGGCGACGAACTCAACATCCCGCAGGCCTCGCGCAACTACGGGTGGCCGCTGGTCACCCACGGCCGCGACTACGACGGCAAGCCGGTGCCCGGCTCGGTCGGTGAGGCCGCGCCGGGCATGGAGCCGCCGCACCACGTCTGGGCGGAGTCGCCCGGGCTGAGCGGAATGGCGTTCTACACCGGTGGCCGGTTCCCCGGGTGGGAGGGCGACCTGTTCATGGGCTCGCTGGCCCGCAGCGCACTGATCCGACTGGAGCTGGACGGCGACGCGGTGGTCGGCGAGGAGCGCCTGCTGGTGGACCGCGGACAGCGCATCCGCGATGTCCGAGAGGGGCCTGACGGCGCGCTTTACCTGCTGGTCGACGATGCAGTCGATGGCCAGTTGCTGCGGCTGGAACCGGTGGACGGGGTGGCCCCATCGGCGGCCGCCGCCGTCGCTAAGCCGCCGGCTCGGCAATGAGGTCGATGCTGGTGATGCACAGCTGCTCCGCCGGCACGTGGGCAAATCGCGGGTGCACGCGCACTTCCGCCAGTTCGCGCAGGCGCTGCGGGCGCGTCGTGGACGTGTCCAGCGTGATCCGGAACCCGCACTCGAGCGCCAGGTCGACGAACTCGTGCGCGCGCATCCGGTTCTGGTACAGGAAGGCGTTGTTCCAGAACCGCCAGGCGCGGTCGGAGTACTGCAGGTAGTTCAGCTGGCTGATGCGGCGGTCCACGTAGGCGTAGTGGTCGCCACAGTTGACCGAATGGAACATCAGGCCGCGAGCGCCCAGGATCCGGCGCGACTCGCGGTACATCGCGCGGATGACGTCGGGTGGCACGTGCTCGAGCACGCTGTTGGAGAACACCACGTCGACCTCGCCGTCGGCGAGCCCCGAACGGGTGGCGTCGGCGGGTGCGCAGTAACGGACGACCCCGCCGGTCGCTTCCTCGAGTCCGGCGCCGGCATCGATCGCCGCGCGCAGGTCGACGTGCCGGGCGCGCACCTCCTCGCCATCGACGCCGGCGGCGGTCGCGATCGTGTCGATGAAGCCGCCCAGCTCGTGGACGCAGCGCCGGAGCAGTTCAGGCCGCAGGTGGCGGGTCAGGTCGAAGGTGGTGACCCGCGCGGCACCGGCGAGGTGGCACGCGAGCGGAAAGGTGGGATACCAGCCGGTGCCGATTTCGACCATGCGTGTACCGGCCAGCGGCATGCCCGCCGCGCGCAGGTGTCCGACCATGATGGTCCAGTCCTCGATCTTGGTCGCGAGCTCGCGGCTGAAGTCGGTCAGCCCGCCGAACCGGCACTGCAGCCGGTAGTGCAGTCCGGCGCCGGCCGGGTGCAGGCCCAGCACCTTCTGTACGAGTCCCTTGGTGCGCCAGTGCATCGAAGCGGCGCCGCGGTCAGGCGGCGTACCGCTGGCGACCGGCGGCCGCGCGGGCCTGGTCGTGCAGCAGCATCGTCGACAGCACGCCGACGAACGCCTGGTTGTCGGCAAAGCCGGTGGCGCGCCCGGCGCGGCATTTGTCGAACAGGCGTCCCACCGCGGCCGCGTCGAAGTAGCCCGCGGCACGCACGCGGTCGCCACCCATGAGGTCGGCGACGTAGTCGAGCGGTTCGCCGTCGTGGAAGAAGCTCTGGCAATCCGGCGCACGGTAGGGCTGCTTGGTGCGTTGGAGGATGCCGTCGGGCAGCAGGCCGGCGAGCGCGCGGCGGAGCAGGTACTTCTCGTTGAGTCCGCGGATCTTCCAGCTGGGTGGGAGCCGGTTGGCGAACTCCACCAGCCGGTGGTCCAGGTAGGGGAAACGCGCCTCGATCGAGTTGGCCATCGCGGCGCGGTCGCCCTGCGACGAGAGCAGGTAACCCGACAGCAGCGACTTGGCCTCGACATACTGGTCGCGCGCCAACGGGCTCCACGCCATCGTGCCCGCAGGCAGCGTGCGCTCGAAGTCCGCCAGCGGATCCCACCCGGCGATGGCGGCGCGCAACTCCGGCGCGAGCATCGCCAGTGCGCGGCCCGACGTGGCCCAACGTGGCGCGTGCGCGAACACCGGGCGCTCCAGGTGTTCCATGCCCTGGCCGAAGAACGACTGCGCGAAGGCGGGATTGCGCACCGGGGAGTTGGGCAGATAGCCGTACAGCCGCTGCAACAGCAGGGGCCGAAGCCGCGACCCGGGCTGGCGTGCCCAGAAACGCCGCACCTTGGCCTCCTTGAACAGGTCGTAGCCGCCAAACACCTCGTCGGCGCCTTCTCCGGTGAGTACGACCTTGAACCCGTGTTCGCGCACGCACCCGGCCAGCAGCATCATCGGCACGGGCGCGGTCCGCAGCACGGGCACCTCGGCATGGCGCACCAGTTGCGGGAATGCCTCGCCGATCTGCCGGCGGCTGCAGCGCAGGGTGGTGTGGTCGGTACCGAGGTGGGCGACCATGGCCTGCTGGTGCGCGCTCTCGTCAAACTCCGGGTCGTCGAACGCAACCGAGAACGTGCGGACCGGGGTGTCGGTGAAGCCGCGCACCAGCGCGATGATCCCCGACGAGTCCAGCCCGCCACTGAGGTAGGCGCCGACCGGCACGTCCGCGCGCAGTTGCAGGCGCACCGCGTCCACCAGCAACGCGCACAGCTCGGCGGTCGCCGATTCGATATCACCGTGGTAGCGCGCAGGGGTGGTGTCGGCGGCGTCGGGGAACGTCCAGTCCCAGTAGCGGGTCAGGGTTTCGCTGCCGTCGTGTTCGATCGCGAGCAGGCACCCGGGCGGCAGGCTCTGGATCCCGCGGTGGATCGTGCCCGGCTCCGGCGTCGACCAGTAGGTCAGCGCCTGCGCCAGCGCCAGTGGGTCGATCGCCGCGCACTCGGGCAGTACCGCCAGCAGCGCCTTGGTCTCGGACGCGAACCACAGACGCCCCTTGGCGCGGGCATGGAACAGCGGCCGGATGCCGGTGCGGTCGCGTGCCAGCACGAGGCGGCGCCGCGTCCGGTCCCACAGCGCGATCGCGAACTGGCCGTTGAGGTGCTCGACGAACCGGTCGCCGTAGCGCTCGTACAGGTGGACGATCACCTCGGTGTCGGAGCGGGTCCGGAACGTGTGCCCGGCGGCCTCCAGCGAGGCACGCAGCTCGACGTGGTTGAAGATCTCGCCGTTGAACACGGTCCACACCGTGCCGGCGGGGTTGGACATCGGCTGGTCGCCGGTCTCCAGGTCGATGATCGAGAGCCGCGCATGCGCAAGACCCACGCCAGGGTCGCAATGGAACCCGAAGGCGTCCGGGCCGCGGTGGGCAAGGGTGTCGATCATGCGACCGAGCACGGGCCGCGCCAGCGCCGGCACCACGTCGGCGCCGGTGAAGCCTGCTATTCCGCACACGTGATGGGCCCCGTCGATGCGCCGCGATCCGCGGCTTCCCCATCGGTTGACGCGCGAAGGCGCTGGACGCGGCCACGGACGGGGTCGCGGCCGCTCCCGGACGGGCGCCGCGTTGGTGGCAGAGGACTTCCTGCCGACAGACCACCCTCCCGGCACTTTGCACAAGGACAGCGAGTGATCATCGATTTTGCCCGGCCCACGACCCCGGCCGAGATGGACGTGGACCTGTGCATCGTGGGTGCGGGCCCCGCCGGGATCACGTTTGCGCGTTCGTTCGCGGGTAGCGCGATGACCGTCTGCCTGCTCGAGAGCGGCGGCCTGGAGGGCGAACCCGACAGCCAGGCCCTGTGCCGCGGCGTGTCGACGGGGTTGGCGCTGGACCCGGCGGCCTGCCGGGTACGGACGTTCGGCGGCGCCGGCAATGCATGGGGCGGTGGCTGCATCCCCCTCGATCCTGCCGACCTGACGCAGCGCGACTGGGTACCGCACAGCGGCTGGCCGTTGTCGTTCGATGCACTGGCGCCGTACTACGAGCGTGCCCTGGACCATTGCGGCATCGGGCAGCACCGATTGGCACCGGGTACGTTCGCGACGCCGCCGGCGCGTACGCCACCGGGGTTCGATCCGGATCTGCTGGTCAACCGGACCTTCATCCTCAGCCCGGTGTTCTTCGGCGAGGTCGGCCGCGAGGCGCTCGGCCAGGCACCCAACATCACCGTGCTGCTGCACGCCAACGCGCTCGAACTGGAGACGGACGACACCGCGCGCACGGTCCGTGCCGCCAGGATCGGCACGCTGGATGGACGCCGCGGCCGGGTCCACGCGCGGACCTGGGTGCTGGCCTGCGGCGGTATCGAGAACGCGCGCCTGCTGTTGCTGTCCGACGCGGTGGCGCCACGAGGCCTCGGCAACGACCGCGACCTGGTCGGCCGGTACTTCATGGACCATCCCAGCGGATCGCTGGGCCGCATCGACGGCGGTGTCCCGGACCCGTTGTGCCGGCCCTACGACCGAAGCGGCGGCCAGGGCGCGACACCCGCCTTCCCGGAGTTGGGTGTATCGCCGGTCGCGGCGCGCCGGCACCGGATGCTGGCCGCACGGGTCCGGCCGCTTGCGGTCGAGGCAGAGGTGCCGCCCGGCTTGCATGCCCTGCGCCGTCTGCGTGCCGCGCTGCATGAGCCCTCGTGCGACGAGGCGCTGGAGGGCCAGATGAAGGCGCTTGCGACGGAATCCGGCGACATGCCGGCATCTCCCGGCATTGGCGGGCTTGCGCTCGGGGTGGCGGCGGGACTCGGCGACGTCGCGCGCGCGGTAGGGCGCCGACTCGCGGGAAAGCGCGTCGTCCCGACCGGGCACGTCGACATCGTGGGGTTCTTCGAGCAGGCGCCCAACCGCGACAGCCGCATCACCCTGGATGACCGGGTCGATGCACTGGGGCAGCGCTGCGTCCGGGTCGACTGGCAGGTGACCCCGCTCGACTGGCACACCTGGCGCACCACCGCCACGCTGGCCGGCAACGCGCTTGCGCGGGCATGCGGGGGCCGGTTCCAGCGGGTGGACTGGCTGGAGCCCGATAGCAATGCGACGCCCCGGTTGCACGGCACCTCGCACCACATGGGCACCACCCGGATGTCGGACGACCCGTCGACCGGCGTGGTCGACACCGATGGCAAGGTGCACGGCGTCGACAACCTCTACGTTGCCGGCAGCTCGGTATTCCCAGCGGGCGGCTGGGCGTTCCCGACCTTTACGATCGTGGCGATGAGCCTGCGGCTGGCCGAACACCTGCAGCGCCGTCCGGACGCGCTGGCTCGCGCCGGTGCGGGGCACGCCGCGGCGACGATGCCAACGCCCGCTCACAGGCCTGCAGCGTCTCCCGTGCCACCTGATCCCATCCCCGCGAGAACCGCCGTGCCAGCGCCGGGTGGTCCCAGCAGCGCTCCAGCGCAGTGACCAGCCCGGCCGACAGGGCCGCACAGTCACGCACCGGCACCAGCACGCCGCAGTCGTCGTCGACCACCTCGGGGATGCCACCGACGTCGGTCGCCACCACCGGCGTGCCGCATGCGAGGGCCTCGACCAGCACGTTGGGGTGGCCTTCCGAGTAGCTCGGCAGCGTGAGTACGTCGGCGGCGGCCATCCAGGCCGCGACCGCGGTGGGCGGCTGGGCACCAACGCACTGCACCGGCAGCGCGGGCTCGGCCGAACAGGCCGCGTCCAGCTCGCCGCGCAGCGGGCCTTCGCCCACCAGCACAACCTGCAGTCGCGGGCGTTTAGGGGCAAGTGCACGGGTGGATTGGACCAGCTCGCGCAATCCCTTTTCAGCCACCAGCCGCCCGACGTAGACCACCAGCTCGGTGTCGTCGGCCACGCCCAGCGCGGCGCGGGTCGCGGCGCGCGGCGCCGGCCTGAACAGCGACGCGTCGCACCCGTTGGCAATCGCGTCGACCCGGGCCGGGTCGGCGCCGTAATCGCTCACGGCAAGGCGCCCCAGGTCGCGACTGACCACCAGCAACCGGTCGGCCCCGCCGACCACGGTGCGGGTCAGTCGACGGCTGACCGGGTCACGCACGCGAATGTCGGAACCGCGTGCCCCGGCGACCAGCGGAAGGCCCGCGCGGCGCGCGGAAAGCAGCGCGCCGTACGCATCCGGGTACAACCAGTACGCAAGCACGAGGTCAGGCGCAAAGCCGGCAACGACATCGTCCAGCACGCGACCACTCTGCCATCCGTTCAATGGCCGCGAGACAAGCGGCAGGGCGTTGTAGGGGAGGTAGCGCACGTCGCAACCGTCGACGTCGCCGCGTGCCCGTGGCGCGCGGAAGAGGTAGCTGCGCGGACGCGCCCATGCCGGATACACGGCAGTCGGACAGGCCACCTGCACCGTCGCCATGCGCGAGAGTTCACGGACCGTCTGCAGGATCGGGCGGCCGCGGTTGGGTTCGCCGGCAATCGGGAACTGTGATGTGACGATCAGGATGCGCACGGAAAGAAGGACCGGTCCGGAGGTGGCGTGGCGGCGGATGGGTGCGGTGCGGGCGACGCCGACGGGTGGCGCACGGCCGAAGACCGCGCGGCTGGGTGAGCTTGACGCGCTGCGCGGACTGGCGGCGCTGGCGGTTGTCGCCTTCCACTACACCACGTCCTACGCGCAGCAGGTCGGCCACCTGCAGCCGCTCGGGTTCGGGTTCACGCCCGGCAACTATGGCGTGCACCTGTTCTTCCTGATCAGCGGCTACGTGATCTTCATGACGCTGGAACACACCCGCGACGGGATGGATTTCGTCGTATCGCGGTTCTCGCGGCTATATCCGGCGTACTGGTTCTGCATCGCCGTCACGGCGGCGGTGGTCGCGGCGATCGGGCTGCCGGCCCAGCAGCTCGCGCCGGCGGAGCTGGCGCTGAACCTGACGATGGTCCAGCAGTTCCTCGGTGGGGAGCACCTGGACGGGTCCTACTGGACACTGCAGGTCGAGTTGTTCTTCTACGCGCAGATGCTGCTGTGGTTCATGCTCGGGCAACTGCGGCACATTCACTGGATCATCGCTGCGTGGCTGGTGCTCGCGATGGCGCATGGCCTGGTGAGCGCCGACGGCCAGCATTTCTCCTACACCGTGCGGGAGCTGCTGATCCTGCGCCACATCCCGTTCTTCGCCTTGGGGATCGTGTTCTACCGCCTGCACCAGCAGCGTTCCGGACGCGATCTGGACATCGCGATGATCGGCTTGTGCCTGGTCGCGATCGGGATCGCGAACGGGCCGGTTCTCCTGCTGGTGGCGCTGGTGTGCACGACGGTGTTCGCGCTGTTCGTCGCCGGTCGGCTGCGGTTCCTGTGCATCGGCCCGTTCGCCTGGCTCGGCGCGATCTCCTACCCCCTGTACCTGCTGCACCAGGCGATCGGCTTCGCGTTGATCCACCGGCTCGAGCAGCGTGGCGTACCGTCACTGGCAGCCGTGGGGCTGGCCGTGGTGGTCGCGCTTTCGCTGGCGACCGCGGTCAACCGCTGGGTCGAGCGTCCCGCGATGGAGGCGATCCGTCGGACCTGGCGCAGGCAACGCGAGCGGCTTGCGACCGCGTGACCGCGCCGGCCCGTGTCAGTCCGCTCGGGGCGTCGCGGCGATGGCGCTGTTTTCGGGATCGGCCACTGTGCCTGGGCCGAACGTGCGGTCCAGCCCGGAGCGCACGCCGACCCGCGGTTGCCAGCCCAGCCGCTGCCGCGCCGCCGAGCCGTCAACGTTGGCCAGCGGCCGCAACGACCGCACCCGGTAGCGGGTCAGCGGTACCTCGCGGCGCAGCACGCGACCCAGCAGTTCGACCCCGGCGGCCAGGCCCATGAAGAAGAAGCCCGGCACCCGGACCGTCGGCAGCTCCTTGCCGAACCGCTCCCTGCAACGCGCGATGTAGTCGGACTGCGTCACCGTTGCCGGGTCCACCACGTTGATGACGGCCCCGGTCGCGTCCGGGGCCTCGCCGGCCAGCAACAGCGCGTCGACCACGTCATCGACGTAGACCAGCGGCAGGGTGCAGGCGCCGTCGCCAACCGCTATCCAGCGCCCGGCCAGCGCGACCACGCCGTTGGGTGTTACCCGCTCGGCACCCGGGCCGAAGATCTGGCCGGGACGGAGCACCACTGCCGGCAGCCCGTCGTGCATCGCCTCGACCACCATCTGCTCAGCCTGCAGCTTGGTGCGCGTGTAGGCGCCCCGTAGCGCCGGCAACGGCTCGTGGCGGTAGGACTCGTCGACCTTTTCGTCGGGTCCGCGGCCGGCGTGGTCCAGCACGCCCATGGAGCTGACGTGGACCAGCCGCCGCGTGCCGTGGCGGCCGCAGGCGTCGATCACGTTGCGTGTCCCCCAGACGGTTCCGGCTTCGAAGTCGCGCGGGCTGCCGCGCATCGCCGCACCGACGTGGTAGACCGTCGTCACGCCTGCCACGGCGTGGTCGACGATGCGCGGATCGCCCAGGTCGCCGACGACGACCTGCACCCCGGGGTCCTCGACGAACGCCGGTACCTTGCGCCTTACCAGCACCCGCACCCGCTGGTGGCGCGCACGCAGTGCCGCCACGAGCGCGCGGCCGAGGAAGCCGCCGGCGCCGGTCACCAGCGCGTCGGCGGGTTCCAGCCGGCGCAGGC
>NZ_JBJXHK010000006.1:55862-60704 GCF_046638635.1 Lysobacter zhanggongensis | reverse complement strand
CGGCCACGCGCGCACGCCGGCGCGCAACCGCTGGCCGTCCACGCGCAGGCGCAGGTCGACCTGCGGCAGGTGCGTATCGATGCCCAGCGCCGGCGCAACCACCGCCAGGCGGGCGTCGATCACCTGCAACTCGCCAAGCCGCTCCAGCGCGTCGAACGGGTCGGCTCCCGACTGCTGCTGGCCGGGCAGGCCACGCGCGTGCCATCGACCGTCCGGGGTGCGCTCAAGGGTGAGGTCGAGGCCGCGGACCCGCAGCTCGGACAGTGGCGTGCCCGGCAGCAGACCGGCGTAGATCGACACCAGCATCTCGGCGTCGCCGACGGTGAAGGCCTGGCCGCCCTCGCCAACCCGCAGGTTGTCCAGGCGCAGCAGCGGGCCACGGCGGGTCCACTCGGTCTCGACCCGGTCGAACGCCAGGGGCCGCCCGGCACGCTGGCTCAGCCACTGCGCGATGCGGTCGGGGTTGCGCTCGGCCAGCGGCAGTACCTGGCTGGCGACGCCGAGCACCAGCGCCACCAGCACCAGCGCGATCGCGACGGTGTAGCCCAGGCCACGGCGGGCCATGCGCAGGTGGCGGCGCAACGCGGTCATCGGTCAGTCCAGCTCAGAGCAGTACGACATCGAACTGCTCCTGCGCGTACTGGTCGTCGGCCTGGAACCGGATCGACTTGCCGAGGAACTCCTCCAGCTCGGCCACGGCCGCGGACTCTTCCTCGGTGATCCGCGCGACGACTTTCGGCGAGGCCATCACCAGCAGGCGGGCGGCGTCGAACTGGCGCACCTGCCGGACGATCTCCCGGAAGATCTCGTAGGTCACGGTCTCGGAGGTCTTGAGCATCCCGCGCCCGCCGCACTCGTGGCACGGCTCGCTGAGCTGGTGCTCCAGGCTCTCGGTGGTGCGCTTGCGGGTCATCTCGACCAGGCCCAGCGGCGAGAAGTCGTAGACCGTAGTCTTGGCGTGGTCGCGGGCGAGTGATTTCTCCAGCTGCCGCAGTACCTGCCGCTTGTGCTCGGCATCGGTCATGTCGATGAAGTCGATGATGATGATGCCGCCCAGGTTGCGCAGCCGCAGCTGGCGCGCGACCGACTGCGCGGCCTCCAGGTTGGTCCGGTAGACGGTTTCCTCGAGGTTGCGCTGGCCCAGGAAGGAGCCGGTGTTGATGTCGATCGTGGTCATCGCCTCGGTCTGGTCGATCACCAGGTAACCGCCGGACTTCAGCGGCACCTGCTTCTCCAGCGCGCGGCCGATCTCGTCCTCGACGCCGTACAGGTCGAAGATCGGGCGCGCGCCGGCGTAATGCTCGATCTTCTCGGCAAGGCCCGGCATGAACTGCGCGGCGAACACCCGCAGCCGGTCGCAGGTCTCGCGCGAGTCGACCCGCACCTTCTCGACGTCGCGCCGCATCAGGTCGCGCACCGCGCGCAGCGGCAGGGTCAGGTCCTCGTACACGCACTGGCCGACATGTGCGCTGCCGGAGCGCTCGGAGATGAGCTTCCACGCACGGCTCAGGTAGGCGATGTCCTCGGCCAGCGCTTCCTCGGGCTGGGACTCGGCGTTGGTGCGGACGATGTAGCCGTGCGGCTCGTCCGCCGCGGCGAGGCCGGCGACGAAGGTCTTCAGCCGAGCGCGCTCGACCTCGTCCTCGATCCGTGCCGAGACGCCCACCACCCGCGTCCGCGGCAGCAGCACGAGGTAACGCGAAGGGATGCTGATCTGGGTGGTCAGGCGGGCGCCCTTGCTGCCGATCGGGTCCTTGACCACCTGGACGATGATCTCCTGCCCGTCCCGCAGCAGCTCGGCGATCGGCGGCGTCGGCGTGGGTGGCAGCGGCGCCTCCTCGCCCTCGGCGTTGCCCACCGGCGGCGGGCGCGCGATGTCGGCCGCATGCAGGAACGCCGCGCGGTCCAGGCCGACGTCGACGAACGCCGCCTGCATCCCGGGCATGACCCGCTGCACCCGGCCCTTGTAGATGTTGCCGACCACGCCGCGGCGCCAGCCACGCTCGATGTGCAGCTCCTGCAGCATGCCGTTCTCGACCACCGCGACGCGGGTCTCGCGCGGGGTGACGTTGACCAGGATCTCCTCGGTCATGCCGGCACCGCCAGCGGTCCGAGGCCGGCTTCGGCCAGCAGGACGGCGGTCTCGCGCATCGGCAGGCCCATGACGGCCGAATGGCTGCCGTCCAGCCGGGTGACGAAGGTTTCGGCCACGCCCTGGATGGCGTAGGCCCCGGCCTTGCCGAACGCGTCGCCACCGGCGACGTAGGCATCGATCACCGCATCGTCGAGTTCGGCAAAGGTCACGTGCGAGACCGCGAGGGCATGGGACCCACCCGAATGCGACAGCAGCGATACCGCCGAGACCACCTGGTGGGTCCGGCCAGCGAGCCGCTGCAGCATCGCGCGCGCATCGTCGGCATCGGCCGGCTTGCCGAAGACCTCGTCATCGAGGATCACTTCGGTGTCGGAGCCGAGCACCAGCGCATCGGGGTCGGCGACCACCTCGGCCAGCCCCGCCCGGGCCTTCTCACCCGCGACGCGTACGACGTAATCGACGGCGGGTTCGCCGGCCCGACGCTGCTCGGGAATGTCCAGGTCGATCAGCCCGAACGCCACGCCGAATCGGCCCAGCAGTTCGCGGCGTCGCGGCGATTTGGAAGCGAGGTAGAGCATCGGGATGGGCGAGGTCCGGTAGGCGTAGCCGGCAAACCAGTTGCTGGACGCGCAGGGAAGGAGGGGAACAGCGCAGGCGAAGCGGCGACAACCCCCCATGTATCGCCGGGTGCTCGTGTTCAGGCGGTCGAAAGCATAACCCGCACTGACTGAGCGCCAGCCGAAACCGCGCGGCTCGACCTCGTCCGGACTCACGGTTCGTTCACCCCCCTCGCCAGACCCTCACGGCGATCACCAAGGAAGCTTCCATGCGTCAAACGACCACCCGCTCCATCCCTTCGCTCGGCCTGCGCGCGCTGGCCCTGGCCACCGCCCTCGCACTCGGAGCCGCCGCCATGCCGACCCACGCCCAGACCCTGCCTGCCGCCGTCAGCACCGACGGGACCCTGCTGTCGGTATCGGCCCAGGCCGAGACCACCCGCGTGCCCGACATCGCCCACCTGTCGACCGGCGTGGTCACCCAGGCTGCCGACGCCAACGCGGCGATGCGCGCCAACGCCGCACAGATGACCCGCGTGGTCGACGCGATCCGCAAGGCCGGCATCGCCGAGCGCGACATCCGCAGCAGCGGGGTCAACCTGCACCCGCAGTACCGCTATGCCGACAACCAGCCGCCGACCATCACCGGCTACGAGGCACGCAACACCGTCGACATCACGGTCCGCAAGATCGGTGAGCTGGGCGGGATCATGGACGCGCTGGTCGCGGTGGGCGCCAACCAGATCAACGGCCCCAGCTTCGAGGTCGACGACAAGGAAGGCGCCTACGACGAGGCCCGCCGCGCCGCGATCGAGAAGGCACGTGCCCGCGCGCAGATGTATGCGCAGACGCTGGGCATGGAGGTCCGTCGCATCGTCAGCATCAGCGAAGGCAACGGCGGCTTTGGACCGCCCGTCCCGATGATGGCAATGGCGCGCATGGACAAGGCCGAGGCCGGGACACCGATCGCACCGGGTGAAAGCACCCTGTCGGTCAACCTGGACGTCGTGTTCGAGCTGGGGCGTTGATCATGGCCGGCCCCGACAAGACCACCCCGCCCGCCGCGTCGCCCGAGCCGGAAGGCAACGCGGGTTACGCCGACCCCAACCCGCGTGACCGGGAGGATGCCCGCCAGCCACACCCGCGGAAACGGGAGAATCCCGACCGCGGCGGGCTCGACCGCGAACCGGAGACCCACCCCGGCGCCGCCGACGACTGACCGTCCGTCAAAACAGCGCCTCATCCATTCAGGCCCGCGGGAAACCGCGGGCTTTTTCTTGATCCTGCTCACGGAGCGCTCGCGAAGCACGCTGCCGTCCGTCGCCGGCGCCGGACCGTTCCTCGGCAGTCTCTTGCTGTACGCAAGCGTACGGAGGAGGTTCAAGACGTGGGCGCGGGGTGCATTAAGCTGTAACCCCGGGGTCGTCCCGACGATCCGTAACCCCGCCCGCCGCGCCCGCACGTTTGCAACCTACAACGGCAGACAGAGGAGGTGGACCATGGTGCATGTAAGCCTTTCGCGTGGACACGGCGGCCATTCGTCGGGGCTGGACGGGAACCGGATCGCAGCCGGTGCGGGCGCGATCTCGATCAATGTCGTACTGCTGATGCTGTTGATGGTGCCGCTGCGCATCGTCGCCCCGGGGCCGGAAGTGACCCGCACCGAGGTCGACTGGTTGACGGCCCTACCCGAGCCGCGGATCGAACCGATCCCGGTACCGGTCGAACAGCCGCGGGTCGCGCCGCAGCCGGCGGCGACGCCGACTCCGCGGCACGTCACCCCGGTTCCGTCCCCGCAGCCGGTGGTGGATCCGGTGGCGGGCGATCTGCCGGCCCTCCCCGCGACGCCCGACGCAACGCCGGCCGTCCCGGCCAGTGCAACCTCTGTCGCGGTGATGTCCGGTGCGGCACTTCGCTACGCCGCCGCGCCGCCGCCGCCCTACCCGCGCCGTGCATTGCGTGCGGGTATCGAGGGCACCGTGCTGCTTGAGGTCCTCGTCGACGTCGACGGCACGCCGCTGGAGGTGAGCATCGTCGGCAGCAGTGGCGAACGGGAGCTGGATCGCGCGGCGCTGCGGCACGTGCTCGCCCACTGGCGGTTCCAGCCGGCGGTGCGCGACGGCCGCCCGGTGAAGGCGATCGGGCGCGTGCCAATCACGTTCTCGCTGCGGTGAGGGCCCGGGCGCCGCG
>NZ_JBJXHK010000006.1:0-55716 GCF_046638635.1 Lysobacter zhanggongensis | reverse complement strand
GGCGCCGCGAATTCGCGGCGCCCTTCCCAGGTCAGGCGCGGTGGTACGGATGGTTGGCGAGCATGGCCGCCGCCCGGTACAGCTGCTCGGCGGCGACCAGCCTGACCAGCATGTGCGGCAACGTCAGCGGTCCCAGCGACCAGGATTCGTCCGCCCGCGCCAGCACGTCGTCGGCGTGGCCTTCCGGCCCGCCGATCAGCAACACCAGGTCGCGGCCCTGCCCGCGCCAGTGCTCGAGCCGCTGCGCCAGTTGCTCGGAGCTCCACGGCCGTCCTCGACCATCGAGCGTGACCACCAGCGGCGACTTCGACAACGCGGCGAGCACCCGCGCGCCCTCGTCCGCGGTGGCCCGGGCGACGTCGCGGTTCTTGCCACGGACGCCGGGTTCGACTTCGACGAGCTCCAGCGGCAACCAGTGCGACAACCGCTTGCGGTACTCCTCGAAACCCTCGGCCACCCAGCGTGGCGCGCGCTCGCCCACCGCAATCAGTTTCGCTTTCATCCGGGCATCCTACGGTGCGACCGGTGCACGCCCAAACGCAGGACGGCGCCCGAAGGCGCCGTCAATGCAGGCGATGACGCTCCGCGCGAATCAGTTGTCGCGCAGGTAGCCGTCGTCAACCTGCTCGTCGCTGTGGTCGTCGCCGTACTCGTCGATGCCTTCCGGCGGCTCGTCGCCGACCGTCCACAGGCGCTCGAGCGCATAGAACTCGCGCACCCGCGGCAACATCACGTGGACGACGACGTCGCCCAGGTCCACCAGCACCCACTCGGCCTCGCGCTCGCCTTCCACGCCGAGCGGCATTACGTCCAGACGCTTGGCGAACTTGACCACCTCGTCGGCGATCGACTTGACGTGGCGCGACGACGTGCCGGAGGCGACCACCATGAAGTCGGTGACGCTGCTCTTGCCTCGCACGTCGATCTCGACCGTGTCCTTGGCCTTCAACTCCGCCACCGCTTCGCGTACGGCCTGCAGCAGGTCCTCGACGGCGGGTGGGGGGCTCGGCAGGCGGGTCTTGATGACTTGGGCGGGTGTGGTCAAGTGCGGACTCTGGGAACGGGTGGAGGCGGATTATAACCGTGCCGAGGATGCGTCCCGGGCTGCATACAGGCGGTGACGGGCGATGTAGGCGGCCACCGCCGGGGGCACCAGCCCGTCCAGCGGTTGCCCGGCGGCGACCCGCGCCCGGATCTCGGTGGCCGAGCCGTGCTGGAGCGGCTGGCGCAGTCGCAGCACCCGACCCGCCGGCACCTGGTGCAAGGCTGCGACGGCGTCCGTCCAGCGATCGGCGAGGAATGCCGCAATCGGTCCAGGCAGCACCGAACGGCCGATATCGACGCCAGGACGCTCGGCGACGATGAAATGGGCGAGGCCGAACAGGGCCTGCCAGTCTTTCCAGCCCGACAGGCCCAGCAGGCTGTCGGCGCCGATCAGTAGCGCGACCGGGGCTTTGGGTCCCAGTTCGCGGCGGACCTCGTGCAGCGTGTCGATGCTGTACGAGGGCGTCGCCCGCTGCAGCTCGCGCCGGTCCACCGTGAGCCGCGGCTCACCCGCAACCGCGAGGTCGAGCATCCGCGCCCGGTGGACCGCATCGGCGCCCGGAGGCGCCCGGTGCGGCGGGTCGGCGGCGGGCATCAGCCGGATCGTCGCGTCCAGCCGGTCGCGCGCATGCCGGGCCACGCCGAGATGGCCCCAATGGACCGGGTCGAAGGTGCCGCCGTAGAACACGGTCAACGCAGGCGCCGGGACGGCGACCTCAGGCACGCGCGAGCATCCGGGTCGCACGCGGTTCGGCCACGGCCAGCAACAGCCGCTCCAGCGCAAGCCATGCGTCGGCCGGGTCCTCGCCCCGGACACCACGTCCCTTGGCGATGCGGTCGACCCGCCCCGCCTGCGACACGAACGCATCCCAGCGCGGCGCAGGGTGGCGCTGCAGCGCGCGCTGGTACATCGGCTGCTTGGAGTCCCAGATGCGCTGCGCCTTGAACTCGGTCGACAGGTTGCCGCCGGCCGCCTTGATCCGCGCCAGCGCCGCGGTGCGTTGCAGTTCCATCACCACCATGCCGAGCAGTGCCGGCACGGCTTCGCCTTCGGACCGCAGGCGCGCCAGCATGCGCGCCACCTGTGCGGCCTGGCCGTTCATGGCCGCGTCGAGCACGCGGAACACGTCGAAGCGCGCCGCATCGGCCACCAGGGCGTCCATCCGGGCCACGTCCAGGCGCCCGCCGTCGGCCAGCAGGGCCAATTTGTCGACTTCCTGTGCGGCAGCCAGCAGGTTGCCGTCCACCCGCTCGGCCAGCCGCTGGATCGCGTCGCGGTCGGCCTGCAGGCCACGCGAACGCAGGCGCTGACCGATCCAGTCGGGCAGCTCGTGCGGCTTGACCGGCCAGCCCACCGCGACCTTGCCGATGCGGCCGATGGCATCGCTCCACTTGCCGGAATGCTTCCTCGACCAGTCGCCCGTCGTGACCAGCAGCACCACGTCCGGCGGCGGCGCCTGGCAATAGTCGACGATCATCTGCGCGCCCGGCTTGGCCGGCTTGCCGGAGGGGATGCGCACCTCGATCAGGCGGCGGCTCGCAAACAGGCTCGGCGCGGCCAGGCTCGCGTGCAGGGCGTTCCAGTCGTCCTCGCTCTGCCGGCCATCGAACTCGAACACTTCGCGCTCGTCGATGCCCTGGGCGCGGGCGGCCGCACGCACCGCATCGGCGCCTTCCAGCACGCGCAGGACCTCGGTGCCGGCGATCAGGTACGCCGGCAACAGCGGGCCGGCTTCGAGCTGGGCGGCCAGCTGTTCCGGCTTCAGCTCCATCTCAGTTCGCGGGGTCGGGCTCGGGCGCCGGCTGCGCGGGCGCCTTGTCGTCGGCGGCGTCGGCCGCCGGCGCCGTTTCCACGTCGGGCAACGGCATCGCGTTGGCGGCTTCCATCGCGGCCTCGGCCGCGTCGGTCAACTCGATGAACACCTTGTCGGCGCCGACCACACCGCCCTCGGAGGCGGCCGCGTCGATACGACGCAACACCGAGGCGGCCATCTCCCGGCGCATTTCGCGCACGAGGATGTCGCGCTCGCCCTCGGTGCCGATGGAGGCCTCCGGCACCGAAATGTAGTCGCGCGAGAGTTCGATGTTCTGCCGCGGCACCAGCAGCGTGCCGTCACCATTGCGCAGCTCGAACACCACTGCGTAGCGCAGGCTGAACTCCTGCGCGCGACCGCGCTCGTCGACGCTGACCGGGGTATCGCCCCAGCGCTCGGCCAGCAGTTCCAGGACCGCCGGGTTTTCCGTGTCGGCGGTTGCCGGCGTGGCACCGGCACGCGTCAGCGCCTCGGCCAGGGTCAGGGCGAGCGGGCTGTAGCGGTCGGTCGAGACCACCTTCACCGGATCGAGGTTGTACGGCAGCGCCATTGCGCCACGCAGGTGGAAGCCGCAGGCCGACAGGGCCAGCACGAGGATGAGTGTCGCGAAGCGGAAGGTCATGCCGGCAGTCTGTATGAGGGGAATGGGGGCGGCAAGCAGGAGAACCCGGCGAGGCTTAACCGGGCGCGAAAGCGGTCAGCCGGCGTCGGCGACGCGCTGCGGCGTGCCGAACCTGCCCAGCGGGGCACCGGCGAGCAGGTGCATGTGGATCTGGAACACGGTCTGGCCGCCGTGCTCGTTGCAGTTCATCACGATCCGGTAGCCATCCTCGTCGAAGCCCTGCTGCCTGGCGTAGTTGGCAGCCGCCAGCGCGAGCCGCCCGATGATGTCCGCCTGGGACGATTGCAGGTCGTTGAGCGTGGCGACCGGCGTCTTGGGCACGAACAGCACGTGCACCGGTGCCTGCGGCGCGATGTCGCGAAAGGCGATCAGGTGCTCGTCCTCATGGACGATGTCGGCCGGAATCTCGCGCCGGATGATCTTGCCGAAGATGGTGTCGTCGGTCATGGGTGTGCTCCGGAGTGCTTCAGGTCATCTCGCTGCGGGTGCCGAACGCATGCGACAGCGTCCCGCGATCGACGTACTCCAGCTCGCCGCCCAGCGGTACGCCGTGGGCCAGGCGGCTGGGACGGACACCGTGCTGGCGCGCCAGCTGGCCAAGGTAGTGGGCGGTGGCCTCGCCTTCGACCGTCGGGTTGGTCGCGATGATCATCTCCGATACCTCGCCCTCGGCCAGGCGCGCGCCGAGCCGGTCCAGCCCGAGCTCACCGGGGCCGATGCCGTCCAGCGGGCTCAGCCGCCCCTGCAGCACGTAGTACAGGCCGCGATAGCCGGTCGCCTGTTCTATCGCGAGCCGGTCGGCCGGCGTCTCGACCACGCAAAGCTGGTGCACGTCGCGCGAAGCGCTGGCGCAGGTAGCGCAGACCTCCTCCTCGCTGAAGTCACGGCAGCGCACGCAGTGGCCGATCTTCTCGACCGCCGCGGCGAGGGCATCGGCAAGCCGCCGACCCCCGGCGCGCTCGCGTTCGAGCACGTGGTAGGCCATGCGCTGGGCCGACTTCTGGCCAACCCCGGGCAGGACCCGGAAGGCCTCGACCAGCTGTTCGAGCAGGGGGGACGTCATCGATGCGGAAGCGGCAGGATCAGAACGGCATCTTCATGCCGGGCGGCAGCTGCATGCCCGCGGTGGCCGCGCCCATCTTTTCCTGGGAGGCCGCGTTGACCTTGTTGACGGCGTCGTTGATGGCGGCGGCAACCAGGTCCTCGGTCATTTCCGCATCCGTGATGACGCTGGGGTCGATGCGCACCTTGCGGCACTCCATGCGGCCGGTCAGGGTAACGCTGACCATGCCGCCGCCGGCGTTGCCGGTCACCTCGATGCTGGCCAGTTCTTCCTGCGCGCGCTGCATGTTTTCCTGCATCTTCTGCGCTTGCTGCATGAGTTGGGCGATGTTTCCGCGCATGTTCGTGTACTCGTCTTGTTGAAGGATGGGGCGGTGTCAGGCGGCGTCGTAGGGGCGGATGGAATCCGGCACCAGGCGCGCGCCGTGCTGGTTGATCAGGCGCTGGACTTCGGGGTCGCCCATGAACGCTTCCTCGGCGGCTGCCTGGCGTTCATCGCGCGCGCGCTCGGTACGCTGGCGGAGGGATTGGGCCGGGCTGTCGGCGGTTTCGAAGCGCAATTGCGGGCGGCTGCCGAACACCGGCGCGAGTGCGTCGGCGATCTCGTCCACCAGCACTGGCAGCTTGAGCATCTCGTCGTCGGCGGACAGGCTCAGGCGCAGCACGCCGGCGTCGCTGCCGATAAACCCCGCGTGTTCGGCCAGCACCCGGGCCGGCCCGCGCAGCGTGCTGCCGCCGACCCAGTCGATCCAGCCGTCCTCGTCAACGATGCCGTCGGCGGCGCGGTCGTCGTCGACGGCACGTGCGGCGACCGGCGGAGGTTCGTCGGAAGCTTCAGCAACCGGCGCTGCTTCCCGCTCGTGGATGACCTCGCGGGCAGGCGGTTCGTTGCGCGGTGCAGGCGTTTCGACCGCCGCACGCGTCGTGGCGACCGTCGGCGATGCGGCGTCTGGCGTGGTGGTCGCGGATGACGGCACCCGGGCAGACGGGATACCGGCGCGGACGCCCTCCCCGCCCGATGGCCGGAAGGCCAGCATGCGCAGCACGGTCATCTCGAATCCGGCGCGCGGGCTCGGTGCCAGCGGCAGGTCGCGGCGGCCATGCAGCGCCATCTGGTACCAGAGCTGGACCAGTTCGGGCCGGACCGCATCGGCCAGCGCATCCAATGCGACGCCGTCGGCCTCCATCGCCGCCGCCGGCACCAGCTGGCGCACCTGCAGCCGGTGCAGCGTCTCGGTCAATGCCTCCAGCACGCCGGACCAGTCGGGCGAGAACTCGGCGAGCGCGGCCACCTCGGCCATCAGGGCCTCGCCGTCGCCGCCGGCGAGTGCATTGAGAAGCGCGCCCACGCGGGTACGGTCCACCGTTCCGAGCATGGTGGCCACCGCCGCGTCGGTCAGCTGGCCGCCGGTGTAGGCAATGGCCTGGTCGAGCAGCGACAGGCCGTCGCGCAGGCTCCCGTCGGCGGCGCGGCTGAGCTGGCGCACCGCCCCGGGCTCGACCGCGATGCCTTCGGCCTCGAGGATGCGGGTGATCTGGCCACCGATCTGGTCCTCGTCGAGCCGCTTGAGGTTGAACTGCAGGCAACGCGACAGCACGGTCACCGGCAGCTTCTGCGGATCGGTGGTGGCGAGCAGGAACTTGACGTGCCCCGGCGGCTCCTCGAGCGTCTTAAGCAGCGCGTTGAACGCCGGCTTGGACAGCATGTGGACCTCGTCGATGAGGTAGACCTTCATTCGCCCGCGCGACGGCATGTACTGGGCGTTGTCGATCACCTCGCGGACGTCGTCGACACCGGTGTTGGAGGCCGCGTCGATCTCGAGCAGGTCGAGGAAGCGGCCGGCGTCGATGTCCTTGCAGGAATTGCACTCGCCGCAGGGTTCGGCCGAGGTGCCACGCTCGCAGTTGAGCGACTTGGCGAAGATGCGCGCGATGGTGGTCTTGCCGACGCCGCGGGTGCCGGTGAACAGGAACGCATGGTGGACGCGGCCGGTATCGAGCGCGTTGCTCAGCGCGCGCACCACGTGCTCCTGCCCGACCAGTTCGGAGAAGCGCCGGGGGCGCCACTTGCGGGCGAGGACGAGATAGGACATCGGGATCCCTGGTTGAGCGGCGGGGGGCGGGATTGCGGGCGCGGACGCGCCGCGCAGCCGGTCCCGGCATTGTGCCACGGCCATCGCGCGGCACCTGCGGCCTGGCACGTCGCCCTTGTCCACAGCCCCCGCGACAGCTAGAATTTGCGGCCCTGTTGGCGGCCGGATGCCGCATTCGGGGCTGCGTGGCCCAGGTGCGGAGAGGTGTCCGAGTGGTTGAAGGAGCACGCCTGGAAAGTGTGTAAGCGTCTAAACCGCGCTTCGGGGGTTCGAATCCCCCTCTCTCCGCCAGTTCACGCAGTTTCAGGTTTGCACGGACGCAGCAGCTTCACCGCAACCATCCATGGTGGCCCCGTCGGCCCCTCGCGACGCTAGGTCGAAAACTCCGCCAGGGCCGGAAGGCAGCAACGGTATCGACTGACGCGGGTGCCGAGGTCAGCCGGCGGGGCCATCGCCATTCGCGACGCCGGACGTGCCGAGAGCGCCTACCCCGCCCGCATCGCCGTCGTGTCGCGCAGCGCGACCCGCTCCCCCGGCAGACCGACCCGGTAGCCGCGCGCCGCCAGTACCTCGCCCTCCGCCGCGCTGGCGTAGTGGTACAGCAGGCAGCGCTCGAGCAGCGCGCGCGGGTACTCGCGTTCCAGATCCTCGATCCCGCTGTGCGACGGGTTCCCGTGCAGCGCACAGTCGTGGGCAACCAGTTCACCGGCGTCGGCGAACCGCGCCAGTACCTCGGGGATCGGGCGGGTGTCGCCGGTCCAGACCAGGCTGCCGTGCAGGCGCAGGCCGAAGGCGGTGTCGGGCCAGTGGTGCCTCGTCGGGAACACCTCCAGCCGCACGCCGTCGTGCCAGAACGCATCGCCCACCGGGATCACCTGGAACGCATCCCAGAAGTTCGCGCCGCCCTCGGCCAGCGGGTTGGGGTAGTCGCCCACGCGCTGGTGCAGCAGGTGTACCAGCCGCGCCGGCACGTACACGCGCACCCGGCCGCGCCGCGCCTCGTTGAAATAGCTCTCGACGAACAGCCGCTCGAACCCGGCGACGTGGTCGAGGTGGGTGTGGGTGATGAACAGCGCCCGCGGAGCCTCGCCGTACTCGTCCATGCAGGCGGTCAGGCCCTCGCCGCCGCAATCGATGGTCAACCATGGGCGACCATCGCGTTCGATCGTGGCCATCGCCGAGCCCAGTTCGACGGCCGATGCGTTGCCGACCCCGTGCAGGCGCAGCGACCAGGCCATCTCAGTACCCCTTGGCCCAGGTGCTGTCGTAGGCGCCGCGCAGGCGCGCGAAGTCGCGCTCCACGGCATCGGCCGGACGCTCGCCGCGCACCTTCAGCAACGAGCGCTTCAGCCGGGCGAGGTTGCGCTCGCGCCAGCCGGTGGCCGGGATGTGCAGCCGGCTCCGGTCCAGATCGATCACCCAGCCCTTGCCGGTCGGATCGAACATCAGGTTATGCGCGTTGAGGTCGGCGTGGTCGAGCCCGGCCCGGTGCGCACGCGCCACCAGCCGGCCCGCCTCTTCCCACGGCGCCCCGTCTCCGGCCACCGCGGAGCGGTCGGCCAGCGTGCGCACGTTGGGCAGCCGCTCGATCAGGATCGCGGCCCGGTAGTGCGCACCTTCGCGACGGTAATAGGCGGCGATCGGCCGCGGCACCGGCACGCCCTTCTCGGCCGCCGCCCGGGTCAGGCGGAACTCGGCAAAACTGCGGGTCCGCGCCGCGCCGCGCCACAGGTAGCGGTCGCGGCTGATATGGGCGACCAGGCCGCCGCGCAGGTAGCGCCGCAGTACCGCAGGCCCGAAGTCGGCGTCGATGAACCACGCACCGCCGCGCCCGCCGCTCTCGACCGGACGCGCCCGGTCTTCCCACCAGGCCGGCGTGAACCACTCCGGCTCGACTTGCCGCACCCTTGTGAGGTCGAACAGAATCGCGCCGAACCCGCTGTCGTCCCGGAACGGCGTCAGTCCTTCAGCGGCGTCATACCCCGTCATCTCCCGGAGCATACCAATTCACATCCCGCCCGCACCTGCTTCCATCTGCCTGCTGCGGCTTTCGGCGCTGGGCGACGTGACCCACGTGGTGCCCCTGGTGCGGACGCTTCGAGCGGCGTGGCCAGAGGTCGCGCTGACATGGGTGATCGGCAAGGGCGAGCACCGCCTGCTGGAAGGACTCGAAGGCGTGGCGTTCGTCGAGTACGACAAGAAGTCGGGGCTGGCTGGCATGCGCGCGCTGCGCCGGCAGTTGCGCGCGCGCGGCGGCCGCGCGGATGTGCTGCTGCAGATGCAGGTCGCCGCGCGGGCCAACCTGTTGTCGGCTTTCATCCCGGCACGTGTGCGGGTCGGCTACGACCGGGCGCGCGCGAAGGACGGCCACGGGCTGTTCGTGAACCATCGGATCCCGGACCGGCCGGGCATCCACGTGCTGGACGCGATCGGCAGCTTCTGTGAGCCGCTGGGACTTCGCCAGCAGCAGGTGCGCTGGGACCTGCCGGTGCCGGTGGAGGCGCGTGAGTGGGCCGCCGCCCAGTGGCCTGCCGACGGCGTTCCGGTGCTGATGATTTCCCCCTGCTCCAGCCACGTGCGTCGCAACTGGCTGGCCGACCGCTACGCCGCCGTGGCCGACCACGCTGCCTCACGCGGGTGGCGGGTGGTGCTGTGTGGCGGCCGCAGCCAGCTGGAACGCGATACCGCCGACGCAATCATCGCGGCGATGGCCGCACCGGTACTGGACCTGGTCGGCAAGGACACGCTCAAGCAACTGCCGGCGCTGCTGGAACGCGCCGACCTGGTGATGACCCCGGATTCCGGCCCGATGCACATCGCCAACGCGATGGGCAGCAAGGTGCTGGGGCTGCATGCAGCCAGCAACCCCGCGCGGAGCGGCCCGTACTCGGACCGGCGCTACTGCGTCGACCGCTACGACGCAGCGGCACGGCGCTACCTGGGCAAGCCGGCGGCGGAGCTCAAATGGGGTACCAAGATCGAGCACGACGGCGTTATGGAGCTGGTGACCGTGGACGATGCAATCGCGGCGTTCGAGCGCTATCGCGCCGACCACCCCGCCTGAACCCGCCAACGGAACTCAGGGGGCGCTGCCGCCCTTGTAGTCCTCGTAGGATTTCTCTTCGACATAGGCCGAACCCAGCGCGGTGTTGATCTCGCGCTTGATGCGCGCGCGTTCGTCGTTCTCGAAGTAGACGCTGCGGGCGAGCTTGACGAAGCCCTCGTCGAAGGCCTGCGCCTTTTCCTTGAGGCGGATGTCGTCCTCGATCTCCCACAGCCGCTCGTTGACCGTCTTCAGTTCCGCACGCAGGCGGACGATGTCGGTGCCGGCGGCCGGATGCGCCATCCAGGTCTTCTCGAGCGCGGAGAGCTCGTTGCGGACGTTGGCCAGCTTGGCGGGATCGTTCATGCGCTCGGACTTGATCTGCAGGATCGCGATCTTGTCGAGCAGTTCACCAAAGGACACCGGGACCAGGATTTCGGACATGACGCCGCCGTTCTGACAAAGGGGGCGCCCAGTCTATCGCGCGCCGGGGCCGCGCCACCGGGGACCTTGCCGAGTTGCGCGGTCGCCCGTATCATTTCCGGCTCGACTGCAACCGGAGAGGTGGCAGAGTGGTTGAATGTACCTGATTCGAAATCAGGCGTACGTTTATAGCGTACCGGGGGTTCGAATCCCCCCCTCTCCGCCAGATCGCAAGGGCTGCCTCGGCAGCCCTTTTTTTGTGCGCCTTGCCTCAAGGCCGGCCCGCCCCGATGATTCCGTTAACCATCTGAAGAGCCGACCGCGACAGGCATGATCGACACATGATCGAATTCGGACACCTGACGCACGTCGGCCTGCGCCGCCAGCTCAACGAGGACAGTTACTACGGCGACAGCGAGCTGGGCCTGTGGCTGGTGGCCGACGGCATGGGGGGGCACGAGTACGGCGAGGTGGCCAGTGCGATCGCCCGCGAATCCATCGTCCGCGAGGTGCGCGACGGCACCCCGCTGGCGCAGGCGATCCGGATCGCCGATGAAGAGATCATGCGCACCTCGCGTCGTCGCCACGACGCGCTGCCGATGGGCACCACCGTGGTCGCCGCACGCATCAGCGGCAACCGGTTCGAGGTCGCCTGGGTCGGCGACAGCCGAATCTACCTCTGGCGCGACGGCCAGCTGGCGCAACTGTCGCAGGACCACAGCTACGTGCAGGAGCTGATCGCCAACGGTGCGATCACCCACGAGCAGGCCCGCAGCCACCCGCACCGCAACGTCGTCACCCAGGCGCTCGGGGTCACCGACCCGCGCAACCTCAATGTCGAAACCATGACCGGCGAGCTTCGCCCCGGCATGCAGTTGCTGCTGTGCAGCGACGGCCTGACGGAGGAAGTCGACGACCGCAGCATCGCGCAGGTACTTGAGCAGGACGACTGCAGCGCGCAGGAATGCGTGGACCGGCTGGTCGCGGCCGCGCTCGATGGCGGGGGTTCGGACAACGTGACCGTGGTGCTGGTGCGCCGGCACTGACCGGCGCCAGACCGGTCAGCCGGCCAGTGCGGGCTCCTGCGGCTCGGCCGCCACCGGTTCGGAGAACCGGTCCCACAGTGCCTGCCCGGCCTTCTTGCGCAGCGTCGCCAAGCGGGCCTCATGCGCGGCCAGTTCGCCCGCCGCCACCGCAATGCGCGGCCGCGACCGGGACGTATCGGCGGTGAAGCGCGGTACAGCAACCGCCTCGACCGCCGGCGCCGCCGCGTCGAAACCGATCTCTTCCTGGCCGGAGGTCAGGCCGATGTACACCTCCGCCAGCAGTTGGGCATCGAGCAGCGCGCCATGCAACTGGCGATGCCCGTTGTCAACACCGAGCCGTCGGCACAGCGCGTCGAGCGAGTTGCGCTGCCCGGGGAACCGCTGGCGCGCGAGCAGCAGCGAGTCCTCGACCCGGCAACGGTCGCCCAGGCAGCCGTAGGAGGCGCCGGCCATCCGCAACTCGTTGTCGAGGAAGCCGACGTCGAATGCCGCGTTGTGGATCACCAGTTCGGCGCCATCGATGAACTCGAGGAACTCGTCGACGATCTCGGCAAAGCGCGGCTTGTCGGCGAGGAACTCCAGCGTCAACCCGGTGACTTCCTGCGCGCCCTGCTCGAACTCGCGATCCGGATTGAGGTAGCGGTGGAAGGTCCGTCCGGTCGGCCGGCGTTCGATGAACTCCACGCAACCGATCTCGACGACGCGGTTGCCGCGCTCCCAGCTCAGTCCGGTGGTTTCGGTATCGAGGATGACCTGGCGCATGGGCGTCAGTGTAAGCGAGCCGGCCGGGGTCGCCGACCCTCAGCGCGCATGCACGGCCGCCGCGGTGCGCAGCTTGATGGCCTCGTCGCGGGCCAGCACGTCGACGCGCTCGTTGTCGGGGTTGCCCGAGTGGCCCTTGACCCAGCGCCAGTCGACCACGTGGGGCTGCGCGGCGGCATGCAGCCGCTCCCACAGGTCCCGGTTCTTCACCGCGTCGCCGCCGGAGGTCTTCCACCCGCGCCGCAGCCAGTTGGCCATCCACAGGGTGATGCCCTGCCGCACGTACTGGGAATCGGTGTGCAGCACGACCTCGCACGGCGCGGTCAACGCCTCGAGTGCGGCAATGGCCGCCATCAGCTCCATCCGGTTGTTGGTGGTGTCGACCTCGCCGCCGACCAGCTCGCGCTCGCGCCCCGCACATCGCAGCAGCGCGGCCCATCCGCCGGGACCCGGGTTGCCCAGGCACGCGCCATCGGTGTGGATCTCAACCTGCTTCTTCGCATTCGTCATGCGCGCATTATCGGTGCAGCCGCCTCGCAGTGCGCGTCCGCCGCGGCGGCAATGCGACCGGCCTGCCAACGCAAATGCTGCAGGCGCGCCGGCGGGATGACGGCACGCTCGCGCTTGTTGACCGTGAGCGCGAAGCTCGCCCGCAGCCGATCGGTGGCGCCGACGCCGGCGCCGCCGGAACCCTCGCGCCAGTGCGACCCGATCCATTGCAGACTCACCGCGCCGCCGGGGAATCCGCAGCGCCGCAACGCCGACTGCCAGTAACCCGGATCGCGCGCACGCAGGCCACTGCGCGCCCAGCGCAGGCGATACGGGGTCCACGGGTTGAGCGCGGCAAGCCATAGCGTTCCGCCGGGGGCGAGGATGCGTGCGCACTCACCCAGCAGCACATCGGGCGCGCCGGCATCGTCGAGCACGTGCTGCAACAACACCGCACCAAACGCCTCGCTGGCCAGTGGCAACGGCAGGCCGCAGCGGATCGATCCATCCCACTGCGCGCCACGGCGCAACGCCAGTCCGCGGTTGCCGACCTGGGGGGTCGACGCGGCCCCCACCCCCAGCCAAAGCCGCGGAAGCGCCGGGCAGGCGGCAATCACGCGCTGCACCGCACGCGCTTCGTCGTCGAGCAGGCGCAGGCCCGCGACCCCGCCGAACCAGTCGAGCGGCTCGGCGTGGATCCCGGTTTGACGATCGGGCACGGTCAGGGGCATGGTCGCGAAGCCTCGCCACCGGATGGCGACGGGTCATTCTGCGCCAGACCGGGCGCATCCCCCAAGGAGCCGCCGATGCAGCTGCACGCACTCCCCGCGCTGTCCGACAACTACATCTGGCTGGTAAGAAGCGCCACGGGCGTACTGGTGGTCGACCCCGGCGATGCCGCACCGGTGTTGCACGCCGCTGACGCGGGCGGCTTTGCCGTCGACGCCGTCCTGCTCACCCACCACCACCACGATCACATCGGCGGCGCCGCGCGACTCCGGGCGCGCTGGCCGGCGATTGCTGTGCTCGCCCCGCATGACGAGCGGATCGAAGTGGCGACACAACGCGTCGCTGATGGCGACTCGGTACGCGCCGCAGGCCTCCATTTCGACGTGATCGCCGTCCCGGGTCACACCACCAGCCATGTCGCGTTCTTCCACGACGGCCCGGCGGAGCGCTTGCTGTTCTGCGGGGACACCCTGTTCAGCCTTGGTTGCGGGCGGCTTTTCGAGGGTAGCGCGGCGCAGATGCACGATTCACTATCGCGCCTGGCCGCCCTGCCCGCTTCCACGCGGGTGTGTTGCGGCCACGAGTACACGTTGTCCAACGCCGCCTTCGCGCGCGTGGTCGACCCCGACAACCAGGCGCTCCGACGCCGAACCGAAGAGGCCCAGGCCATGCGCGACCAGGCACGCCCGACCCTGCCCAGCACGATCGCCGATGAGCGCGCGTGCAATCCGTTCCTGCGTTGCGGCGAGCCGGCCGTAGTGGCTGCAGTAGAGCGCCACGTTGGCCAGTCGCTGGCCGATGCGACCGCGGTGTTCGCCGGCCTGCGGCGCTGGAAGGACGGATTCGCCGCATGAGGGGCCGGACGCGGAGGTTCGCGTTGGCGGTGGTGTGCAGCGCGTCGATGGGGATGCTGGCAACGCCAGCGGCCAGCGCGGCCGCAGGCCCCGGCGCGATCGCCGGACCGGTGGCGGCAGCCGAGGCACGCACCGGCCATGACATCTACCGGCAGTTCCGCGACGGCCTGTCCGCACCGGCCTGCCCGGCTGGCGTGAGCGAACGCTGGCGCACCCACTTCGCTGCCGCACCCGGCCGCCTCGCCCAGCCCGACGAGGGCACGCTCGCGCTGTTCGGCTACGTCCTGGACGCGCTGGAGAAGGCCAGCCTGCCGAGCGAGTACGCGCTCATCCCGTTCGTTGAAAGCGGCTACAAGCCCGACGCCCGCAGCCCCCTCGGGCCGGCCGGCATGTGGCAGATGATCAAGCTCACCGCACGCAACCACAAAGTACCGATCCGCGGTGGCTACGACGGCCGGCTGTCCCCGGTGGACTCGACCCGCGCGGCGGTCCGCTACCTCAAGACCCTGCACGGCATGTTCGCCGGTGACTGGCGCCTGGCAGCCATGGCATACAACGCCGGCGAGTACCGCATCCTCGGCGCGCTGCGGAAGTCGGGCCAGGTCGCGCGCGATGCCAAGCCGGAAGCGCTGCCCGGCGTGGCGGGCATCACCCACGCCTACGTGAGGAAGCTGCAGGCGCTGGCCTGCCTGCTCGAGGAGGCCGAGGACCAGGAGCAGTGGATGCAGGCGCTGGATCGTCCGGTGCCACGGCTGGAGGCAGTTCCGGTGGCCACCGACGTGACCCGCGTCGACGTCTGGGCGGACGCCAACGGTCGTGACCCGCGGCGACTGCGCCGGCTCAACCCGGCGTTCGTTGCCGGGCGGATCCGTCACGACGGGGGCGCGGTGCACCTGCTCGTTCCCACTCCGGCCTACGCCGCGCTCGTGGTCGACGAAGCGCCGGACGCGGAAACGCAGCCGGCGATCGCCCGGGCGGAGGGGGCCGAATCCACGGTCAATGGATCCCCAACCCAGGTCCAGGCGGGCCGCGCCGCCGGCGACGACTGAACGCCGCCGCGCGTGCCACCGGGCACATCGTGCCCGCGGCGGGTGGTTAAACTAGCGGATTGCCGGCCCTGCCCGGCCGCCACGAGCATCGAGGAGCAATCATGGGTTTCCTGCAAGGCAAGCGCGCACTCATCACCGGCATCGCCAGCGACCGCTCGATCGCCAGCGGCATCGCCGAGGCCATGCACCGCCAGGGTGCCGAGCTGGCATTCACCTACCTCAATGACAAGCTGCGCCCGCGTGTCGAGAAGGCCGCCACCGCGCTTGGCAGCGATATCGTGCTGCCCCTCGACGTGTCCAGCGACGACCAGATCACCGCCTGCTTCGAGCAGCTCGGCCAACGCTGGGACGGGTTCGACATCCTGGTCCACGCGATCGCCTACGCGCCGCGCGAGGCGATCGAGGGCGAGTTTCTCGACGGCCTGACCCGGGAGAACTGGAACACCGCCCACGAGATCTCGGCGTTCTCGCTCGCCGCGATGGCGAAGGCCGCACGCCCGCTGATGGCCCACCGCAACGGCGCGATCCTGACCCTGAGCTACCTGGGCGCCGAGCGCGCGCTGCAGAACTACAACGTGATGGGCGTGGCCAAGGCCAGCCTCGAGGCGACGGTGCGCTACCTCGCGCTGAACCTCGGCCCGGAGGGCACCCGCGTCAACGCGATTTCCGCCGGCCCAATCAAGACCCTGTCGGCCGCCGGTATCGCGAACTTCCGCAAGATGCTCGGCCATTTCGAACAGTACGCGCCGCTGCGCCGCAGCGTCACCATCGAGGACGTCGGCAACACCGCCGCGTTCCTGTGTTCGGACCTGGCCGCGGGCATCACCGGCGAAGTCACCTACGTCGATTCGGGGTACAACATCCTCGGCATGACCGGCATCGGCGACGAGGACTGAGCGGCCCGCTGCTCCACGAAAAAGCCCGGCGCGAAGCCGGGCTTTTTTTGTTCTGAGTCGCGGATCAGAGGTTTTCTTCGACCACCTCGATCTCCATCCCGGCACGCAACGCCGACACCAGCGCCTGGACGTCGTTCGCCCCGGCAAACTGCGCGACCTGCTGGGCCAGCATCTCCCGCTGCGCCGCCGGCACTTCGGCGATGTCGCCGGGGGTGACCTTCTCCACCGCGAAAAGCACGATGGTGCCGTCATCGAGCACCTGCATCCCGTGCGCCGGCTTTTCCGTCCCGTCCACCCGCGTGGCGAAGATCGCCTGCGACACCGACGCGTCGACCAGTGGGGCGCCACGCGGCACGCCCGGGACCGACTGCGGCGCCGGCAGCGACTCGGCCTCGGCCAGCGCTGCCAGCGTGGTACCCGCATCCAGCTTGGCCAGCAGGCCACGGGCGCGCTGCTCGGCGGCCTGCCGCGAGCGGTCGGCACGGATGGCCGCGATCACCTGCTCACGCACTTCCGCCAGCGGCCGGGCGCTTTCGGGCAGGTGGTCGGTTACGCGGATCCAGACATTGCGGCCGGGGCCGACTTCGATCGGGTCGCTGACCGTGCCGTCCTCCACCAGTACTTCGGAGAATGCCGCGTTGCGGACTGCCGCGTGTGCCGCCACGCCCTCGGTCGCCGTGCGAGCGAACGGACCAAGCTTCTGCACCTGCACGCCCGCGATCTCTGCGGCCGGTGCCAGCGCACCGGGGTTGGCAAGCACGGCATCGACGACCTGCGACGAGATGTCGTTGAAGGCCTGTTCGCGGTCGGCCTCGGCCTGCTCGGCCGCCAGCGTCTCGCGCACTTCTTCGAAGGACTCACGCGCACCGGCCTTGACCTCGTGCAGCTTGATTACGTGCCAGCCGAAATCGGTCTTGACGGGGTTGCTCACCGATCCCGGCTCCAGCGCGAACAGCGCTTCGGCAAAGGGGCCCGGCATCATGTCGCGGCTCATCCAACCCAGGTCGCCACCAGCGGCACTGGAGCCCGCGTCGTCGCTGTAACGGGCCGCCAGCGCAGTGAAATCCGCGCCTTCGGCCGCCGCGAGGCCGGCGACCTCGGCCGCTTCCGCCGCCGCGGCCTGTTGGGCGTCGGCATCGGCGTCGGCCGCCACCTCGATCAGAATGTGCGAGGCGTGGCGCTGCTCCTGCGAAGCGAACTTGTCCTGCTCCTGCTGGTAGCGCGCCCGCAGTGCCGCTTCATCGGCCGCAGCCGGCGCCGGCAGCGCCGCCATGTCGAGCTCGATGTATTCGATTGCCACCCGCTCCGGTGCCCGGTAGTCGGCCAGGTGGGCGTCGTACCACGCCTGCACGTCCGCATCGGACACGTCGGTGGTGTCGGCCGCGGCCGGCGGGGCGACCAGAAGGCTCACGTCACGCCGCTCGCCCATCAGGCGGATCAGGCGATCCAGTTCAGCGTCGGTCACGAAATTGCTGTTGGCGATGGCGGTCGTGACCAGGCTCTGCTGCAGGCCTTCGCGCACAAGCTGGTCGAACTGCGCCGGCGTCTGCGCCGGCACCTGCGAGGCGAGCGCGAGCTGGTAACGGGACGGGTCGAAGCGGCCATCGACCTGGAACGCCGGGATCGCCTGGATCGCGTCGCGCACCATCGCATCGCTGACCACCACGCCCGCCTGTTCGGCCGCCATCGCCTGGACGCGCTGGTCGATCAACGTCTCCAGCACCATGCGCTTTGTTTCGGCACTCTCGAAGTCACGCGCGTCAAAGGCGTCGCCGAGCTCGGCCCGCTGTTGCTGCCGCACCTGCTCGAAGCGCTGGCGGAATTCGTCGACGCTGATCTCCTCGTGGCGCCAGAACACCGACACCGGCCAGAAGGACGGCGCGTCGGCCCACCACGTCGGCGGCGCCTGGATGGTGGCGACCGTGGTATTGCTGCGCTGGACCATGTACTGCTCGAGCCCGAAGAAGGCGAACGGGATGATCAGCAGCCCGAGGATCACCGTGGCGATCCAGCCGGAGGTCTTGTCGCGGAGTTTCTGCAGCATGGGGACGTAGTGGGCAAGTCGGAAGCCGCACAGTCTAGCGCGGTTGCCCTGTCGGCTGGCGGGCCAAAAAAAAGGCGCCGTTTCCGGCGCCTTCTACAACTCGACAATGGCGGAGCGGACGGGACTCGAACCCGCGACCTCCGGCGTGACAGGCCAGCATTCTAACCAACTGAACTACCGCTCCACGTCGCAAAACACTGGTTGCCGAACCGGCTGCAACCGGCCGCACAAAAGCGCGGCTCTCATAAAAAGCAGAAGCGCCGGAATCATCCGGCGCTTCTGGTGTAACTGGCGGAGTGGACGGGACTCGAACCCGCGACCTCCGGCGTGACAGGCCAGCATTCTAACCAACTGAACTACCACTCCGCACTTTGAAGCATTACCCGGTGCTGGTGGGTGCTGAGGGTTTCGAACCCCCGACCCTCTCCGTGTAAAGGAGACGCTCTACCACTGAGCTAAGCACCCTGGATCACAGGACCGCCGCGATGCATTGCGGCGGCGGGTGAGCTGCTTAGTTTACAGCGTCCTTAAGGGCTTTGCCAGCCTTGAACGCAGGATTCTTGGAAGCCTTGATCTTGATCGTCTCACCGGTCTTCGGGTTGCGACCCTGACGGGCGGCACGCTTGCGGACCTGGAAGGTGCCGAAGCCGACCAGCGTCACCGTGTCGCCCTTCTTCAGCGCCTTGGTGATGACACTGACCATCGCGTCGACGGCATTGGCGGCATCGGTCTTCGACAGCTCTGCAGCGTCGGCGACGGCGGCAACAAAATCACCCTTGTTCATTCGTGTGGACTCCCTGTGCGGATACGGACCGCGGTGTGCTGAGAATCGAAGTGCCCCCCGCGCACGGCGGACCTCCGACCGACTTTGCCGCATCGCCAGCCAACCCCCCCGGCTGCAATGCGGTTGCCTGCGTTATACCAGTGGCATTTAGGGGGTGCAAGCCGGAAAGCTAGCAATGACGCGGGTTTCAGCGGATCGGACGCATTTTTGGCAATTGCCGCCAATCAATGCTTGACGCCGGCCTGCTCGACCCGCTCGCCCTTGCCCCTGACCGGTACCGCACCCTCGCCCGAAGGCTGCGAGGGCGTCACAGGGCGTTCCAGCGCCACGTCGAGGACTTCGTCGATCCACTTGGCCGGGACGATCTTCAACCCCTGGGTCACGCTCTTCGGCAGGTCGACCAGGTCCTTCTCGTTCTCCTCGGGAATGATGACCGTGGTGATGCCGCCACGCAGCGCCGCCAGCAACTTCTCCTTCAGACCGCCGATCGGAAGCACGCGACCGCGCAGGGTGATTTCGCCGGTCATCGCCACCTCCGCGCGCACCGGATTGCCGGTGAGCATCGACACCAGCGCAGTCGCCATCGCGATGCCGGCGCTCGGGCCGTCCTTCGGCGTGGCGCCCTCGGGCACGTGGACGTGGATGTCCTGCTTCTGCAGGAACTCAAGGTCGATGCCCAGGCGCTCGGTCCGCGCCCGAACCACCGACAGCGCCGCCGACGCCGACTCCTTCATGACGTCGCCCAGCTGGCCGGTCAGCAACAGCTGGCCCTTGCCCGGCACCATCGTCGATTCGATCTGCAGCAGGTCGCCGCCGACCTCCGTCCACGCCAGTCCGGTCACCAGGCCGATCTCGTTCTGCTCCTCGGCACGGCCGAAGTCGAACCGGCGCACGCCCAGGTACTTGTCGAGGTTCTTGGGGGTGACGTTGACCGTCTTCGCCTTCTTCTGCGGCCCGGCCAGTGCGATCTCCTTGACCACCTTGCGCGCGATCTTGGAGATCTCGCGCTCGAGATTGCGCACGCCGGACTCGCGCGTGTAGTAGCGCACGATGTCGCGTACCGCCGCCTCGCTGATCTTGACCTCGTCCGACTTGAGCCCGTTGGCCTTGATCTGCTTTGGCAGCAGGTAACGCATGGCGATGTTGAGCTTCTCCTCCTCGGTGTAACCCGGGATGCGGATCACCTCCATGCGGTCCAGCAGCGGACCAGGGATGTTGAGCGAGTTGGAGGTGGCCACGAACATCACCTCGCTCAGGTCGAGGTCGACCTCCAGGTAGTGGTCGTTGAAGCTGTGGTTCTGCTCGGGATCCAGGACCTCGAGCAGCGCGGACGACGGGTCGCCGCGGAAGTCCATCGACATCTTGTCGATCTCGTCGAGCACGAACAGGGGGTTCTTCGTGCCGACCTTGTTGAGGTTCTGCACGATTCGCCCAGGCATCGAGCCGACGTAGGTGCGGCGGTGGCCACGGATCTCGGCCTCGTCACGCACGCCGCCGAGCGACATCCGGATGAACTTGCGGTTGGTCGCCTTGGCGATCGATTGGCCCAGCGAAGTCTTGCCCACGCCCGGAGGGCCGACCAGGCACAGGATCGGGGCCTTCATCGTCTTGACCCGGGTCTGCACGGCCAGGTATTCGAGGATGCGCTCCTTCACCTTCTCAAGGCCGAAGTGGTCGGCGTCAAGCACTTCCTGCGCGGCACGCAGGTCCTTGCGGACCTTGCTGCGCTTCTTCCACGGCACGCCGAGCAGCCAGTCCAGGTAGTTGCGCACCACCGCGGCCTCGGCCGACATCGGCGACATCTGCTTGAGCTTGTTGAGCTCGTTGCGCGCCTTGGCCTCGACCGGCTTGGGCATGCCGGCCGCGGCGATCTTGCGGGTCAGCTCCTCGATGTCATTCGGCGCGTCGTCGATCTCGCCCAGCTCCTTCTGGATCGCCTTCATCTGCTCGTTGAGGTAGTACTCGCGCTGGCTCTTCTCCATCTGCGACTTGACCCGGCCGCGGATGCGCTTCTCCAGCTGCTGCACGTCGATCTCGCCGTCGACCAGGCCGACCAGCTGCTCCAGTCGGGCGCCGACGTCATGGGTCTCAAGCAACTTCTGCTTGTCGCCGATACGCACCCCGAGGTGGGCAGCGATGGTGTCTGCCAGGCGCCCCGGCTCGTCGATGCCCGAAAGGGTCTGCATCAGCTCCGGCGGGAGCTTGCGATTGGTCTTGACGTACTGCTCGAACAGGCCCATCAGCGAGCGTGCGATGGCGTCGAGTTCACGCTCCTCGCGGTCGGCCACGGGCTCGATCACGCGGGCGCTGCCGGACAGCGTGCCTTCGTGTTCAACCACGTCTTCGACGCGCGCGCGCGCCACGCCTTCCACCAGCACCTTGATGGTGCCGTCGGGCAGCTTGAGCAGTTGCAGGACATGGGCCAGCGTGCCCACCTCGTAGAGATCGCCGGCGACCGGGTCGTCGGTCTCGGCCGACTTCTGCGCCACCAGCAGGATCTGCTTGTCGGCTTCCATCGCCAGGTCGAGGGCGCGGATCGACTTGTCGCGCCCGACGAACAACGGGATCACCATGTGCGGGAACACCACGACGTCGCGCAGCGGCAACACCGGCAGCTCGAGAGGTTCGTGCCCGGTCGTGCGGGAGGATTCGGTCCGGGTGGATTCGGTCATGGAGGGCTCCGGGCGGTCAGGCCGCCGGACGGGCGTCCGGCGCAGTAAACGGGAAAGCGCCGGCATCGCCGGGGCCTTGGCAACGGTTATGGGGGCCCGCGCGGAGGGATGCAAGCGGCGTCAGGGAGCCGATCCGGGCGGTTCGGGAAACCCAAATGAAATCAGCCGCTTGCGAGGCGCAAACGGCTGATCCGGTCAACGGCGGGTGCGGCCCGGTTCAGTCGCCCGAAGCGGCCTTCTGCGGAGCCGCCGGCGGCGTCTGGTAGATCAGGTAGGGATCGGTCTTGTGGTCGATCACCGACTCGTCGACCACCACCTTGCTCACGTTCTCCTGCGACGGCAGCTCGTACATCGTGTCGAGCAGCACCGACTCCACGATGGTGCGCAGGCCACGCGCGCCGGTCTTGCGCTTGAGGGCCTTGCGGGCGATCGCCGCAAGGGCGTCGGGACGGAACTCCAGCTCGACGCCTTCCATCTCGAACAGCTTGCGGAACTGCTTGGTGATCGCGTTGCGCGGCTCGGTCAGGATGGTGATCAGGGCCTCCTCGTCGAGTTCCTCGAGTGTCGCGACGACCGGCAGGCGGCCGACGAACTCGGGAATCAGGCCGAACTTGATCAGGTCCTCGGGCTCGACCTCGGCCAGGATCTTGCCGACCTCGGTCTTGCGCTCGCTGCTCTTGACCTTGGCGCCAAAGCCGATGCCACCGGCCTCGGTGCTGCGCTGCTGGATGATTTTGTCCAGACCGGCGAAGGCGCCACCCACGATGAACAGGATGTTGCGCGTGTCGACCTGCAGGAACTCCTGCTGCGGATGCTTGCGGCCGCCCTGCGGCGGCACGCTGGCGACGGTGCCCTCGATCAGCTTCAGAAGCGCCTGCTGGACGCCCTCGCCAGACACGTCGCGGGTGATCGACGGGTTGTCGGACTTGCGCGAGATCTTGTCGATCTCGTCGATGTAGACGATGCCCTGCTGCGCCTTGTCGACGTCGTAGTCGCACTTCTGCAGCAGCTTCTGGATGATGTTCTCGACGTCCTCGCCGACATAGCCGGCTTCGGTCAACGTCGTCGCGTCGGCCATCGTGAACGGCACGTTGAGCATGCGCGCCAGCGTTTCGGCCAGCAGCGTCTTGCCCGAACCGGTCGGCCCGACCAGCAGGATGTTGGACTTGGCCAGCTCGACGTCGTCGTTCTTCTGGCGGCTCTCGATGCGCTTGTAATGGTTGTACACGGCGACCGCGAGCGTGCGCTTGGCGCGCGCTTGGCCAATCACGTACTGGTCGAGGACCTCGAGGATCTCCTTGGGCTTGGGCAGGTGGCTGCGCGCCGACTGCGCCTTCTCCTCGAGTTCCTCGCGGATGATGTCGTTGCACAGCTCGACGCATTCGTCACAGATGAACACGCTGGGGCCCGCAATCAGCTTGCGCACCTCGTGCTGGCTCTTGCCGCAGAACGAGCAGTACAGAATCTTGTTGCTGTCGCCGGTACTGCGGCCCTGTCGATCGTCGGTCATGCGCTTGCCTGAAGTTCCATGTGCGGAGCCGGTCGCGCAAGGCCTGCGCGCACGGGTACCGGATGATGCGGCCCGAGAATAGCACAGCATCCCGGCAAGCCCCGGGGGCCTGCCGGAACCGCTGAAAGCGTCACGGAATCAATAACTTGTGCGATTGTGTTCGGGTCGAGCAAATAGCCGTCAACCGGCTTGGATGGACTCGTCGGGGCGGCGTTCGAGCACCTGGTCGACTAGGCCGTACTCGCGGGCGGCCTCGGCGCTCTTGAAGTTGTCGCGCTCGGTGTCGCGCGCGATCGTCTCCAGCGGCTGCCCGGTGTGGTGGGAGAGTACCTCGTTCAGCTTCTGCTTGAGCGCGAGGATCTCGCGGGCGTGGATCTCGATGTCGCTGGCCTGGCCCTGGAAGCCGCCGAGCGGCTGGTGGATCATCACGCGCGAGTTCGGCAGCGCGTAACGCTTGCCCTTGGCACCTGCCGCCAGCAGCAGCGCGCCCATCGAGGCGGCCTGGCCGACGCAGATCGTGCTCACGTCCGGCTTGATGTACTGCATGGTGTCGTAGATCGCCATGCCGGCCGTGACCACGCCGCCGGGGGAGTTGATGTAGAGGCTGATGTCCTTCTCGGGGTTTTCGGCCTCGAGGAAGAGCATCTGCGCGACGATCACGTTGGCCACGTGGTCGTCGACCCCGCCCACCAGGAAGATCACCCGCTCCTTCAGCAGGCGCGAGTAGATGTCATACGCGCGCTCGCCGCGGCTGGTCTGCTCGACCACCATCGGCACCAGGTTCAGGGCTTGGGTTCGGTTGTCCATCCGGATGCGGGACCTTCGGTTACGTGTGTGCGGCTAGTCAATCTGGGGCTGGCCGCGCGGCGATGCAAGCCCCGCCGGGGTCAACCGCGCCCCGCGGGGCGCGGCGGTTCATCCAACTACTGGCGGATGGCCTCGGAGAAGGACATCGGCTGCTCGGTGTGCTGGGCGCGCTCGGCGATCCAGTCGATCACCTGCTCTTCCATCACCCGGCCCTGAAGACCCTGCATCAGCTGCTGGTCCTGGCGGTAGAGCTCGATGACCTGCTGCGGCTCCTCGTAGGTCGAGGCGATCAGGTTGAGGGTCTCGGACACGCGCTTGGGATCAAGCTTGAGTTCGTTGCGGCGCGCGACCTCACCCACGAGCAGGCCGACCAGCACGCGCTTGCGCGCGGCCTCCATGAACGACTCGTGGGCGTTGTCGGGCAGTTCCACCTTGCGGCCTTGGCGACGCGCCTGCTCGGCGGCCTGGCGGGCCATGTCGCGGGCCTCGTTCTCGACCAGGCGCGGCGGCATCTCGACCGAGGCGTACTCGGCGATCAGCTGCTCGCCGACCTCGCGGCGCAGGCGGGTCATCAGCGCGCCCTTGAGCTCGCGCTCGAGGTTGCTGCGGATGTCCTTGCGGAACTGTTCCGCATCGCCGCTCTTGATGCCGAAGCTCTTGATGAAACCCTCGTCCACTTCCGGCAGGACCGGCTCGGAGACCTTGGTCGCCTTGACGGTCACGTCCACCTTGCGGCCGGCGAACTGCGGCACGCGCCAGCTCGCGGGGAACTCGACCTCGACCGTCTTCTCCTCGCCCGCCTTCATGCCGACCAGGGCGGCTTCGATCGCCGGGAACATCGCGGCCGAACCGACCACGGTGGCGCCGCGCTCGGCGCCTTCCGCCGGGAGGCGCTCGCCGTCGACGGTGGAGAAGGTCTCCAGCTCAACCGCGTCGCCTTCCTGTGCGGCGCGCTCGACCGGGTTCCAGGTGCGGCGCTGCAGGCGGAGGTTCTCGATCATCGCGTCGATGTCGGCGTCCTTCACCTCGGAGGTGTGGCGCACGACGTTGAGCTTCGCGACGTCGATGTCGCCGAAGTCCGGCACGACCTCGAAGGTGGCGACGTAGGCCAGCTCTTCGCCTTCGGCGGGCTCGATCCGCGGGTTGCCGGCGATCTGCAGCGACTGCTCGCGCACCGCGTTGCCGAAGCTTTCGCGCAGCAGGCCGTCCAGCACCTCGGCGCGAACCTGCTGGCCGAAACGCTGCTCGATGACCTTGGCGGGCACCTTGCCGGGGCGGAAGCCCTTGATCTTGGCGCCGCGTGCGATTTCGCGCAGGCGACCACCGACGGTGCTCTCCAGGCGGTCTGCCGGGAGGCTGAAGGTCATGCGGCGCTCGAGGTTACCGAGCGACTCGACCGACGCGGACTTTTCTACGGCTGGCATATCCACTCCTGCGACCGCGACCGGTCGTCGCGGCAAGCTGTTTGTTGAACCGGTCGCCCGGGCGGACACTGGGCCGGCCATGGGCGGAACGACGTAGTTTGGCTGATTCCGGGCGCCGCTTCCAGTTGCCGATCGCCTGCTCCGGCTTGGGAGAAGGTCGTTGCGACGGAAGACAAGCACGCGCGACCACTCACGCGGGCCACCGGTCGCGCAGGCCGTTGCCCGGGATGGTGCGAAAGGGGGGACTCGAACCCCCACGCCTTGCGGCACTGGAACCTAAATCCAGGGCGTCTACCAATTCCGCCACTTTCGCGATGCCGCCCGCCGGCAGGGCCGGTGGCGGCGATTCTACGGGCGTCCGCCAAGGGCACGCCACGGCCGCCGCACCGCGGGCAAGAAAAAAGCACCTGGCGCGAACCAGGTGCTTCCGTCTTGGTGGGCCGTCAAGGATTCGAACCTTGGACCTATTGATTAAGAGTCAACTGCTCTACCAACTGAGCTAACGGCCCGTTAGCGCTGAAATTGTAGCAGGAAGGACCTGCCTGAAGCCAACACCCGCATGAACCGCGAGTGGGGTGGAAGACGGGATTCGAACCCGCGACCCCCGGAATCACAATCCGGTGCTCTAACCAACTGAGCTACATCCACCACAGAACCCAACACTTGCATCGCAGTCTGGCGCGCCCGGCAGGACTCGAACCTGCAACCACCGGCTTAGAAGGCCGGTGCTCTATCCGGTTGAGCTACAGGCGCCTGCACACATCTTAGCCGGCGCCCCGAGTGGTCGGGGCAGAGGGATTCGAACCCCCGACCCTCTGGTCCCAAACCAGATGCGCTACCAGACTGCGCTATGCCCCGATCCGGGCTTCCGTTGCGCGCCAGCGCCGCGAAAGGCCGGTCATTTTGGGCGGCGGGGGCTGGACTGTCAATGATCCAGCAGGCAACCGGCGTTGTATCCTCGGGGCAGTGCCCGCACCGGGCTCGAACCAGACACACAGGGGACTACACATGATCCGCAGCGGTAACCCGGCTCTCAAGGACTCCACCTTCCTCGACCTCGGCAGCGGCGCGATCGTGCGCGGCGGCGACAACGTGATGACGCTCGCCGGCACGGTCAACAAGACCGGGATGCTGCTGCTGATGGCGGTGCTGACCGCCACCTTCACCTGGTACCAGGTGTCGACCCCCGCCGGCATCGTCGGCGCCGGCCCCTACCTGTGGGGCGGCATGATCGGCGGCCTGGTGCTCGCGCTGGTGACGGTCTTCAAGAAGGAATGGTCGCCGGTTACCGCCCCGCTGTACGCGCTGGTCGAGGGCTTCTTCCTCGGTGCCATCTCGGCGATGTTCAACCACATGTACGAAGGCATCGTCATGCAGGCGGTGCTGCTGACCTTCGGCACGCTGTTCGCGCTGCTGTTCGTTTACCGCACGGGCCTGATCAAGGCGACCGAGAACTTCAAGCTGGGCGTCGCCGCCGCCACCGGCGGCATCTTCCTGGTCTACATGGCCAGCATCGTGCTGGGCCTTTTCGGCATCCAGATCCCCATGATCCACGAGTCGGGGATAGTCGGTATCGGATTCAGCCTGTTCGTGGTGGTGATCGCCGCGCTCAACCTGGTGCTGGACTTCGACTTCATCGAGACCGGCGCCGAACAGGGCGCGCCGAAGTACATGGAGTGGTACGGCGCGTTCGGGCTGATGGTCACGCTGGTGTGGCTGTACATCGAGTTCCTGCGGCTGCTGGCCAAGCTGCGCGACTGACCGCACGCACCACCCGGATGTAATGAAAAGGGCGCCTCCCGGGCGCCCTTTTCATGTTCCGACCTGCCGTCAACGGGACACGTGGCGGGGCCTGCCCGGCCACAGCATGAAACCAATCGCCACGAGCGCCAGCAGCCAGCAGTACCAGACCTTGCCGGCGATCATCAGGGGCGACAGCCCGGCCAGCGAACCGGCCAGCAGGATCTGGGCGCCGTAGGGCAACACGCCCTGGACGACGCACGAGTAGATGTCGAGCACGCTCGCGGCGCGGCGCGGCGCGATGCCGTGCCGGCTGGCGATGTCGCGCGCGAGGCTGCCGCTGACGAGGATGGCCACCGTGTTGTGGGCCGTCAGCGCATCGCTGCCGGCGGCAAGCGCGGCGATGCTCAGCTCGCCGGACCGGCGACCGGTGTGGCCGCGGGCGAAACGCGCGATCACGCCGGCCAGCCACTCCAGCCCGCCTCCCGCCTTGATCAGCGCCGCCAGGCCGCCGATCAACAGGGACAGCAGCGTGATCTCGACCATGCTCTCGAAGCCGTCGTAGATGTCGTTGGCGTAGCTGACCAGGTCGTAGCCCCCGGCCAGCAGGTAGCCGAACACACCGGTCAGTACCAGCCCGATCGCCAGCACGAGGACCACGTCCAACCCGAGCAGGGCGAGCACCAGCACCGCCAGGTAGGGCAGCACCAGCCACGGCGACGCGGCGCCTGGCGCCTCCACCGGCGCCGCATCCCCGAACCAGGCCAGCAGCGCGACGGTGGCGATCGCCGCGGGCAGCGCGATCCTGAAATTCTCGCGGAACTTGTCCGGCATCCGCGCCCCCTGGCTACGGGTGGCGGCGATGGTCGTGTCCGAGATGATCGACAGGTTGTCGCCGAACATCGCGCCGCCGACCACCGCCCCCAGCACCAGTGCGCGGTCCAGGCCGGCCGCGTCGGCCAGGCCGGTGGCGATCGGGACGACCGCCGCGATGGTGCCCATTGATGTGCCGATCGACAGCGACACGAAGCCGGCCACCAGGAACAGCCCCGGCAGAATCAGCGCCGGCGGCATCGCGCCGAGCCCGAGCGCCACCACTGCATCGACCGCGCCGATGGCCCGTGACACGTTTGCGAAGGCGCCGGCCAGCAGGAACACCAGCACCATCAACATCACGTTGGGATGGCCCATTCCTTCCAGCAAGGTGTCGACCGGCCGGATCCCGCGGCGCCGGACCAGCCATGCCCCGAGCGCGAGCGCGGGCAGGATCGCCACCGGCGCGCGCAACTGGTAGAACCCCATCGCCTCGCCCTGCGCAGTGAAATACAGCCCGGCGCCGAAGAACAGCGCCAGGAACACCAGCAAGGGGGTCAACGCGAGCGCGCTCGGTGGCGCCGGCGGCGGCGAAGCGGCGTTATCCATCGCTCTATCCGGATACAGGGAAACGAGCGCGAGTGTGGCGGCTGCCCCGACGGCTGTCGAGCGCGATGGATGGAACGCTGTCGCGACATTCGCGGCAATGGCGCGCCCCGCCCCGGCGCGCTGCCCCCAAAGCAGACGGGGCGCCCGAAGGCGCCCCGTCTGGTACCGACCTGGCGGAGGTCAGACCCGGCTGGCGATCGCGCGGGCGAACGACATCGTGTCGCTGGAACCGCCGAGGTCGCCGGTCAGGCTGTCCTTGGCCTCGAGCGTGGCCACGATGGCCTGGCGCAGGCGGGTGGCCTTGTCGGCCATGCCGAGGTGGTCGAGCATCTGCGCGGCGCCCAGCAGCAGCGCGCACGGATTGGCCTTGCCCTGCCCGGCGATGTCCGGCGCGGTGCCGTGGACGGCCTCGAAGATCGCCGCGTCGGTGCCGATGTTGGCGCCCGGGGTGAGGCCGAGGCCACCGATCAGGCCGGCGCACAGGTCGGAAATGATGTCGCCGAACAGGTTGGTGGTGACGATCACGTCGAACTGCTCGGGCCGCATGACCAGCTGCATGCAGCAGTTGTCGACGATCATTTCCTCGCAGTTGATCTCGGGGTACTCGGCCGCCACTTCACGGGCGGTTTTCAGGAACAGCCCCGAAGTCGACTTGAGGATGTTGGCCTTGTGGACGACGGTGACCTTCTTGCGGCCGGTCTTCCTGGCCAGTTCGAACGCGTAGCGGACGATCCGCTCCGAGCCGCGGCGGGTGGTGCGGGTGATCGAGGTGGCGGTTTCGCCGTCCTCGGACACTGCCTGCCCTTCGGCGCTGTAGGCACCCTCGGTGTTCTCCCGCACGGTGATCAGGTCGACCCCGGACGGGAAGCGCGACTTGGTGTTCGGGAACGACGTCGCCGGGCGCACGTTGGCGTACAGGTCGAAGCGCTTGCGCAGCTCGACGTTGATCGACGAGAAGCCGCCGCCAACCGGCGTGGTCAGCGGGCTCTTGAGCGCCACGCGGTTCTTTCGGATCGAGTCCATGGTCGCCGCCGGCAACAGCTCACCGGTCTTCTCCAGCGCGACCAGGCCGGCGTCGGCGAACTCGTACTGCAGGCCGAGCTGCATCGCGTCGAGCACGTGCAGGGTGGCGTCCATGATTTCCGGGCCGATACCGTCGCCGCGGATGACCGTGATGGTCTGTGTCATTTGGGGGATTTTCCGTCTGGGGGGCGCCGCGACGGGCCGTACGGCGCCGTGTGTGAACCGCGGAATTATGCCAAAAGCGGGACGCTCCCGCAGTCTGCCGCCTGCTCAGCCGTGTTCATGGGCCCCAGGCGCACCTGCTTCGCCCTGCTCGAGGCGATCGAGGAAGTCGACTGCGCGGCGCATGTGCGGGATCACGATCGATCCGCCCACCACCAGCCCGACCGAGAACGCTTCGAACATCTCGTCCCGCTTGACCCCCGCCTCGCGGCACTGGGCAACGTGGTAGCTGATGCAGTCGTCGCAGCGCAACACCAGCGAGGCCACCAGGCCGAGCAGCTCCTTGGTCTTCAGGTCGAGCGCGCCGGGCTGGTAGGTCTGGGTATCGAGCGCGAAGAACCGCCGCACCACCTGGTTGGGCTCGGCCAGGATGCGCTCGTTCATGCGCTTGCGGAACGCGGTGAACTCGGCGACGCGATCGGCCTCGGCCGGGTCCGCCGGGCCGGTGCTCACGCTTCGCCCTCGAACAGCGGCTCCAGCTTGCCTTCGCGGTGCAGCGCGATCATGTCGTCGTAACCACCGACGTGGGTGTCGCCGACGAAGATCTGCGGCACGCTGGTCCGGCGGGTCAGCGCCATCATCTTCTCGCGCTCGGCCGGGTCCAGGTCGACCCGCACCTCGGTCCACTCCCGCCCCTTGCTCTTGAGGAAGTTCTTGGCCGCCACGCAGTAGGGGCAGACCGCAGTGGTGTACATGGTGACCTGGGGGGAGGGCGAAGGCGTGCTCAAGGGACTCTCCTGTGAACTCGTGGGAAGGGCTGTGGTCGAATGCTCGCACTGAAGTGGGGTCGACCGTCCGGTTTTTCCACGGTCGCCGGCCGCCCTCGCGATTAACTGCATGTTCACGCCTGCGGCCCGGCCGCCCTGCATCCTGCGGGAACCCGGCGCCCGCCCTGGAGATTCCGTTGCGTCGCATCCTCCCGCTCACCGCCGCCGTCACTTTCGCCCTGGCCAGCCTGGGCGCACCGGCCCAGGAGTCCTCGCTGCCCGACATCGGCTCGTCGGCGGGGCAACTGCTCACGCCCCACCAGCAGGAGCAGTACGGCGCGATGATGCTGGCGCAGCTGCGCCACTACGACTACCTGCTCGAAGACCCGCTGGTGGACGGCTGGCTCGACAGCCTCGGTGCCCGCCTGGCCGCCAACAGCGACCTGCCGCGACAGCCCTTCACCTTTTTCATGATGGGCGACCGGCAGATCAACGCCTTCGCCACCCTCGGCGGCTACATCGGCGTCAACGCGGGCCTGGTGCTGGCGGCCGAACGCGAGGACGAGGTCGCGGCGGTGATGTCGCACGAGATCGCCCACGTCACCCAGGAACACGTGCTGCGCGGCGTCGAGCGCGCCCAGCGCGACCAGGTCCCGATCCTGTTGGCGATGCTGGGCGCCGTGGTGCTGGCGCAGTCCGCCGGCGGCAACTCCAGCGACGACGCCGCGCAGGCCGCGATCGTGTCGGCGATGGGCCTGGCCCAGCAGCGGCAGATCAACTACACCCGCTCCAACGAGCACGAAGCCGACCGGCTTGGCATCCAGACGCTCGCGCGCAGCCATTACGACACCGATGCGATGGCGGACTTCTTCGGCACCATGCTGACGCGTTCGCGCGCCAACGCCGCCGGCGCCTACGACACCCCCGACTACCTGATGACCCACCCGGTCACCACCACGCGCATCAGCGAAGCCAAGTCCCGCGCCGAGCAGCTGGCAAGGTCGCCGGGCGGATTCAGCGTCGGCCCGCGTACCAGCGACAACCCGCTGCTGCCCGGCGGCCTGGTGATCGGTGGCGATGCGCTGCAGTCGGGCGGCACCGGCCAGTTCGAGCTGGCCCGCGAGCGCCTGCGCGTCTTGAGCGCGGACACCCCACCGGCCGCGGTGCGCGAATACCAGCAGATGGCCGCCACCGGTCCGCTGACCGAAGCGCAGCAGTACGGCCTGGCCATCGCGCAGCTGCGCGCCAACGAGCCCGGGGCAGCGGTCGCCGGGCTGACACGGTTGCTCGCGCGCCGGCCGGGCGATCTGTGGGTCGCGCTTGGCCTGGCAGAGGCCGAGTCACGCAGTGGCGACCGCAAAGCGGCCGACGCCCGCTTTGCCGAACTGTTGCAGCGTGCGCCGGGCAACCGCGCCATCGTGCTGACGTACGCGCGGGTGCTGTCGGAGCGCAATACGGTCGACGCCGGCAAACGCGCCCAGGCGGTGTTGCGCCCGCTGATGGCGCGCTCGGCCGAAGACCCCGAGTTCCAGCGGACATTTGCCCGTGCCAGCGAGATCGCCGGCGAACCGATCCGCGCCGGCGAGGCTTATGCCGAGGCGACGCTGCTCAGTGGTCGTGCCGAGCAGGCACTGGTCCAGCTCAACACCCTGAAGAAACGCCCGGAGGTGGACTATTACGCCCGCCAGCGGATCGAGGCGCGGATCGCCCAGATCACCCCGATGGTGCTCGAGCTGCACCGCCAGGGCATCCACGACAAGGTGCTGGACCGCCGCTGAGTCGGGCTGCGCGCATGTGACGGTTCCGCGGCGCCTGTCACCGCCGTGTCATAAAACGGTAGTGTACTGGGGCGGCCTCGGACCCCGGCCGCGCGCCGCTCCGAGATGGCTCCGTACCACTCCCGGTGACCCGTGCACAAACGCATCCTGATTGTCGAAGACGAACCCGCGATCCGCGACATGGTGGCGTTCGCCCTGCGCAAGGGCGAATACGAGCCGGTCCACGCCGGCGATTCCCGCGAGGCCCAGGCGGCGATCGCCGACCGCGTGCCGGACCTGATCCTGCTGGACTGGATGCTTCCCGGCACCAGCGGCCTAGAACTGGCCCGGCGCTGGCGCAAGGAACCGCTTACCCGCGAGGTGCCGATCATCATGCTGACCGCGCGCGGCGAGGAGAACGACCGTGTCGGCGGGCTCGAGGCGGGCGTCGACGACTATGTCGTCAAGCCGTTCTCCGCGCGCGAGCTGCTGGCGCGCATCCGCGCCGTGCTGCGACGCTCGCGCGAGGACGACGAGGACGGCAGTATCGCGTCGGGCGCACTGCGCATCGACGGCGCCGCACACCGGGTGTTCGCCCGCGGCGCCAGCGGCGACGAGCCGGTGCAGATCGGACCGACGGAGTACCGCCTGCTGCACTTCTTCATGACCCACCCCGAGCGCGTCTACTCACGCGCGCAACTGCTGGACCATGTGTGGGGCGGCAGCGTGTACGTCGAGGAACGCACGGTCGACGTGCACATCCGGCGCCTGCGCAAGACACTGGAGCCGCACCTGCTCGACGGCATGATCCAGACCGTGCGCGGCGCCGGCTACCGGTTCTCGGCCTCGGCCTCGGCCTGACCCCGATACTGCCGCCATGCCACCCCATGCCCGCTCCGCCTGGCTTCGCACCCTCGGCCTGCTGGCCCTGTGCATGGCGGCCGCCGCGCTGCTGGGCCTGGCGGTCGGGCACCCGTGGCCGGTGGTCACGCTGGCCGCGTTCGGCGTGCTGGGCTGGCACTACTGGCGCCTGCGGCGCGTGCTGCAGCGCCTGACCGCCCGGCGCCGGTTGCCGCCACCTTCGGGCGAGGGCGTGTGGAACGAGCTGGACCGCCTGCTCCACCGCAGCCAGGCCGAGATGCGCGGACGCAAGCGGCGGCTGGTGGAAATGCTGCGTGCCTACCGCGCCGTGGCGGCCGCCCTGCCCGATGCGGTCGTCGTGGTCGACCGCAACAGCCAGCGGGTCCAGTGGTTCAACCAGGCGTCCGGGCCGCTGCTGGGACTGCGCTACCCGGGGGACCTCGGCGTTCCGCTGGTACAGCGCCTGCAGCCGCTGCCACTCGCCCACTGGCTCGCTGGCGGGCGCAATGCCGAGCCGCTGGAGACACCGTCCCCGCTGGACCCTGCGGTCACCCTGAGCATGCGGTTGATCCCGTACTCGGAAAACCTCTGGCTGCTGGTCGCGCGCGACGTCAGCCGCCTGCTGCAGCTGGAGCAGATGCGGCGCGACTTCGTCGCCAATGTCTCCCACGAGTTGCGCACCCCGCTGACCGTGGTGCACGGCTACCTCGACCTCATCGACGATGGCCAGTACCCCGAGCTCACGCCGATGCTGGCCGAGATGCAACGCCAGTCGCAGCGCATGGCACAGCTGGTCGAGGACCTGTTGACCCTGTCACGGCTGGAGTCCCAGGACGGGCTGCCGGCGGAGGAACCCGTGGCGATGGCGCCGATGTTGAGCACGTTGCGTCGCGAGGCGCTCGCGCTCAGCCAGGGCCAGCACGGCATCACGATCGAGGACAGCGCAGGAGTCGACCTCGTCGGCTCGGGCAAGGAGCTCCACAGCGCGTTCTCCAACCTGGTGGCAAACGCGATCCGGTACACACCGGCCGGTGGCGAGGTCACGGTGCGGTTCCGCGCCGACGGTCCCGCCAACCCGCAGGGCGTGGTGCTGGAAGTGAGCGATACCGGCTACGGCATCCCCGCCGCGCACCTGCCGCGCATCACCGAGCGCTTTTACCGGGTTTCCACCAGCCGCTCGCGCGAGTCGGGCGGGACCGGCCTGGGGCTGGCGATCGTCAAGCACGTGCTGCAGTTGCACCGGGCCCGGCTCGAAATCACCAGCGAAGTGGGCCGGGGCAGTATCTTTGCCTGTCACTTCAGCCGCGACCGCGTGCGTCGGCGGGACGAACCGGGGGCATCCAGCCCGCCCGGCGCGGACCCCGCCGCAGCGCGCGCATGAGGGAAGCAGGACGATGAACCGCTCCAGGGAACTCGACCCCACCGGGCACGCACCGCTCGATGCGGGCCTGTATACCGACGCGCCGGCCGCCGACCCGCTGCGCGACCCGTCGCTGTACTCCAACCGCGAGCTGTCGCAGCTGGACTTCAACTTCCGCGTGCTCGCCCAGGCGCAGGATCCGCAGGTCCCGCTGCTCGAGCGGCTGCGCTACCTGTGCATCAGTTGCACCAACCTCGACGAGTTCTTCGAGATCCGCGCCGGCACCCTGCGCCACGCGCAGGACCTGGGCCTGGTGGCGGGGCCGGACGGTCTGGCACCGTCGGCGGTGCTCGCGCGCATCCACGACCGCGCGGCCGAGCTGGTCGACGCCCAGTACGAGTGCTGGAACAAGGTGCTGAGGCCCGCGCTCAACCAGGCGGGCGTGCGGGTGCTGGCGCGCGACAACTGGAACCCGCGCCAGGCCGAATGGCTGCGCGGCTACTTCCGCGACGAGATCATGCCGGTGCTGTCGCCCTTGGGCCTCGACCCGGCGCACCCGTTCCCGAAGATCCTCAACAAGTCGCTCAACATCGTGGTGGTGGTCAGCGGTCGTGATGCCTTCGGTCGCGACGGCAACCTCGCCATCGTGCGCGCGCCGCGCTCGTTGCCGCGCATCATCCAGGTCCCCGAGGAGGTCAGCGGGGGGCCGACCGACTTCGTGTTCCTGTCGGCGGTGCTGTCGGCCTTCGTCGATGAACTGTTCCCGGGCATGCAGGTCAAGGGCGCGTACCAGTTCCGGGTCACCCGCAATTCCGAGCTGCTGGTGGACGAGGAGGAGGTCGACAACATCGCCCTCGCCCTGCGTGACGAGCTGGTGGGGCGCGGTTACCTGCGCGCCGTACGGCTGGAGATTGCCGACCACTGTCCCGAGCCGATCGTCCGCACCCTGCTCGAGAACTTCGACCTCACCGAGAACGCGGTCTACCGGATCAACGGCCCGGTCAACCTCAACCGCGCGGTGCAGGTGTACGACCTGGTCCAGCGCGCCGACCTGAAGTTCCCGCCGTTCCAGCCCCGCCCGCTGGCCGGCATCGACACGATGTTCGAGACCGTGTCGCGCGGCGACGTACTGCTCCACCACCCGTTCGACGCGTTCACCCCCGTGCTCGAACTGCTGCGCCAGGCCGCCGACGACCCGAGCGTGCTCGCGATCAAGCAGACCCTGTACCGCTCCGGCAAGGACTCGCAGATCGTCGACGCGCTGGTCCAGGCCGCGCGCAAGGGCAAGGACGTGACGGTGGTGGTGGAGCTGCGCGCGCGCTTCGACGAGGAGGCCAACCTGGGCTTCGCCGACCGCCTGCAGGAGGCCGGGGTGCAGGTGGTGTACGGCGTGGTCGGCTACAAGACCCACGCCAAGATGTTGCTGATCGTCCGCCGTGAAGGCCGGGTGCTGCGCCGCTACGTGCACCTGGGCACCGGCAACTACCACGCCGGCACGGCCCGCCAGTACACCGACCTCGGGCTGATCACCGCACACCCCGACATCGGCAACGACGTCCACCTGATCTTCCAGCAGCTCTCCGGGCTGGCACCGCAGTTGCAGCTCAAGTGCCTGCTGCAGTCGCCGTTCACCCTGCATGGCGGCGTGCTGCGGCGGATCGAGCGCGAGATCGCGCACGCGCTGGACGGCCGTCCGGCGCGCATCGTCGCCAAGATGAACGCCCTCAACGAGGAGCGCGTGATCCGCGCGCTCTACCGCGCATCGCAGGCCGGGGTGCAGATCGACCTCATCGTGCGTGGGGCCTGCACCCTGCGGGCCGGCGTGCCGGGCGTGAGCGAGAACATCCGCGTGCGTTCGATCGTGGGCCGCTTCCTCGAGCACAGCCGGGTCTACTGGTTCGGCAACGACGGCGAGCCTGAACTGTTCTGCGCCAGTGCCGACTGGCTCGAGCGCAACCTGTTGAGGCGGGTCGAGACCTGCTTCCCGATCCTCGACCCGGCGGTGGCCGCGCGCATCCGCGAGGAAGCGCTCGACAATTACCTGGGCGACAACCTCAACGCCTGGCTGTTGCAGCCCGACGGGCAGTACCTGCCGGCAGCGCGCGCAGAGGGCGCCGAGCCCCACTCGGCGCAGGCGTGCCTGCTGGCGAAACTGTGCGCATGACCGGTACGCCATTGCCCGGCGACGACTTCCCGACCTCGGCGCTGTCGCTGCGCGACGGCGACCTGCTGGCCGCGGTGGACCTGGGTTCCAATAGCTTCCACATGGTGGTGGCGCAGTACCTGCTCGGCCAGTTGCGCGTGGTCGACCGGCTGCGTGAGCAGGTGCGCCTGGCCGAAGGACTGGACGGGCGCGGCGGGTTGTCGGCCGAAGTCCGCACACGCGCGTTCGAATGCCTGTCGCGCTTCGGCCAGCGCATCCGCGACATCCCACCACAGCAGATCCGAGCCATCGCCACCAACACGGTGCGGCGGCTGTCCGCGCCGCAGTCGTTCCTGATGCCCGCCGAAAGCGCGCTTGGACACGCCATCGAAGTGGTATCCGGCCGTGAGGAGGCGCGCCTGGTCTACCTGGGCGTGGCCCACGCGCAGCCGTCCCGGCCCGACGAGTTGCGCCTGGTGATCGACATCGGCGGTGGCTCGACCGAGTGCATCATCGGCAGCGGATTCGAGGCCATCGAGCGCGAAAGCCTGCAGCTGGGCTGCGTGGCCACCACGCGCCGATACTTCGGCGACGGCAAGCTCACCCCGCGCCGTTGGCAGGAGGCGCTGACCGAGGTGACCGCCGAGTTCCAGCAGTTCGCTGCCGCCTACCGGGCGCTGGGCTGGGACGATGCGATCGGCTCTTCCGGTACCAACAAGGCCATCGGCGAAGTCTGCGCGGCGATGAAGCTCACCAAGGGCGCGGTGATCGCCGATGCATTGCCGCAGGTGCGCGATCGCCTGCTGGCGGCCGGGCGCATCGATGCGATCGATCTCCCCGGCCTGTCGGCCGACCGCCGGCCGGTGATCGCTGGCGGCCTGCTGATCCTCGAGGCGGCGTTCGATGCGCTGGGCCTGCAGCGGATGATGGTCAGCAAGGCGGCGATGCGCGAGGGCGTGCTGTACGACATGCTCGGCCGCGGCGGCGCGGATGACCCGCGCGACGCGTCGGTTGCCGCGTTGATGCTGCGCTACGGCATCGACAAGGCCCAGGCCGCGCGCGTGGAAGCCACCGCACTGCGGTTGTTCGACGACGTTGCCGAGGGTTGGCAACTCAGCGTCGATGACCGCCTGATGCTGTCGCGGGCCGCGCGCCTGCACGAGCTTGGCCTCACCATCGCCCACAGCCAGTACCAGGTGCACGGCGCCTACGTGGTCGAGCACACCGACATTTCCGGTTTCTCGCGCCAGCAGCAGCAGTTCCTCGCCGCGCTGGTGCGCACCCACCGCCGCAAGGTCCCCAAGTCCGCGTTCGACGCCCTGCCCGACCGCCTGCTGCCGTCCGTCCGCCACCTGTCCGCGCTGCTGCGGCTGGCCGTACTGATGCACCGCGCACACGAGGCCGACCCGATCCCGCGGCTGGAAGCACGTGCCGAAGGCGAGCGGTTGACGTTGACGTTGGACCGGCGCTGGCTGGCGGCGCGGCCGCTGCTCAATGCCGACCTCGACGGCGAGCCGGCCGACATGGCCGCACTCGGCGTGCGCCTGCGCGTCGCGGCGGACTGACCCCACCGCACCCAACCTGTCACCCGACGGTCATCCGGCTGCCATGGTGGTTTCATCCGGCCCGCGCATCCTCCGCGGAACCGGAGAACGCGCATGCGCTACGCGATCGTCACCGAGACCTATCCGCCCGAAGTGAACGGTGTGGCTTTGACCGTGCAGGCGTTCGAGGCCGGCCTGCGCGGGCGCGGCCACGAGGTCGACCTGGTCCGCCCGCACCATCGCGATGAGCGCCCGGGCGGTACGGACGCGATGCTGGTGCGGGGCGCCGGGCTGCCACGCTACCCCGGCCTGCAGTTCGGACTGCCCGCCCGACGGCGGCTGCTTGCCCGTTGGCGCTCTCGTCGTCCCGATGCGGTCTATGTCGCCACCGAAGGCCCGCTCGGCTGGTCGGCGGTGACGGCCGCGCGCCGGCTTGGCATCCCCGTCGCCAGCGGATTCCACACCCGGTTCGACCACTACATGCGCGACTACGGCGCACGCTGGCTTGAACCGGCCGCCCTCGCCTGGATGCGGCGGTTCCACAACCGCACGCAGGCCACGCTGGTGCCGACGCGGGAGCTGGCCGACGAACTCGGCGCGCGCGGTTTCGCCCAGGTGCGCCGGTTGCCGCGAGGCATCGATATCGCGCGCTTCGACCCGGCCCATCGCGACGACGGCCTGCGCCGCGAGTGGGGCATTGCCGGGCCCGGACTTGTGGTGATCCATGTCGGGCGGATCGCCGCGGAGAAAAACCTCGATCTCGCCGTGCGTGCCTTCCGCCGCCTCCAGTCGGAACGCCCCGATGCGCGCTTTGTCTGGGTGGGTGACGGCCCGGCACGTACCGCACTGGCGGACGCGAATCCCGACTTCGTGTTCCGTGGCGTGCAACGCGACGACGCGCTGGCCCGGCATTTCGCCAGCGCCGACCTGTTCCTGTTCCCCAGCCTGAGCGAGACCTTCGGCAACGTGACACTGGAAGCCATGGCCAGTGGCCTGCCCATCGTCGCCTACGACTACGGGGCCGCGCGCGAGCACCTGCGCGACGCCGTCCCCACCGCGGTGGTGCCGGTGGGCGACGAAGCGGCGTTCATCGACGCCACCCTGCATCTGGCCACCGATGACGCGGCACGCGTCGCGGTCGCCCGCGCCGTCCGACCGGCCACCGCCGCGCTGCACCCGGGTCGGTTGGCGGCCGATTTCGACGCGATGTTGCAGGCCCTCGCCGAGGAGGCGCGGCGATGAACCGCAGTCCATGGCACCAGCGGCTGGCGCTGGGTGAATCGAGCTGGTGCCTGCGCGCCAACCGCATCTGCGCGCGGCATCCGTCGCGGGCGTACTTCGCGCTGGTCAGTCGGCTCGGCGACGGGGCGTTCTGGTACGTGCTGATGGCCGCGATGGTCGTCTTCGATAGCTGGCGCGGGTTGGCCGCGTCGGCCCACCTGGCCTTGACCGGCGCGATCGCGCTGGCGCTCTACAAGTTGCTCAAGCGCTGGACCCGGCGACCGCGGCCATTCGCCTCCGACCGTCGGATCCGGGCCTGGGTCGCGCCGCTGGACGAGTTCAGTTTCCCGTCCGGCCACACGCTGCATGCGGTGGCCTTCAGCCTCGTCGCGGCGGCCCACTACCCGGTCCTGGCCTGGTTGCTGGCGCCCTTCACGGTGAGCGTCGCGGCGTCGCGGGTCGTCCTCGGGCTGCACTATCCGAGCGACGTGCTGGCCGCCGGCGCGATCGGAACCGCGCTGGCGGGGTTGTCGCTGTGGCTGGCACCGACGGTGCCAGCCATCGCCTAGCCGCTTCAGGGCGCGCGCGCGGTCCGCACCGTTCCACCCAGCTGGTACCAGTCGACCTTGCGGGTCACCGCCATCAGCGCCGCCAGGATCACGAACAGCAATCCGGCCCCGAGCACCAGTGCGTTGTCCTCCGACACCAGCAACCCGTAGAGGCTGGCGTACAGCGTCGACAGCATCGCCGCGAACCCCAGCGCCCGCACCACGCTGCGCAACACCGCGCTCAGGTAGAAGGTGATCAGCCCGATGCACGCCACCGCGGCGGCCAGGTACGACCAGCCGAATGCGAAGTGCTCCCCAAGGCTCAACAACAGCAGGAAGAAGATCGCCAGCGCCAGACCGACCAGCCCGTACTGGATCGGGTGGATCGGCAACTGCTTGACCAGCTCGAAGATGAAGAAGCCGACGAAGGTGAGCAGCACGAACAGCACGCCGTACTTGGTCGCGCGGTCGGTCTTGGCGTAGGCATCGACCGGGTCCACCAGCGCGATGCCCACCGCATCGCGCATCGCCGCGGACGAGGCAGCGCCGTCATGGTCGCCCGGATCCAGCAGGTACTCGCGGGCGTTGCTGGCCAGGCCGGGAATGCTCCACTCGGCCCGGAAGCCGCTGGCGTCGATGTCGCGGCGGCGTGGCGAGCTGCCCATGAAGCTCGGGTGCGGCCACGTCGACGCCAGGGTGATCGTGTTCTCGTCGGCAACCGGCAACAGCGACAGCCGCTCGGTGCCGGCCAGCACGAAGTCCAGTCGCGTCTCAAGCCGGGGCGCGCGGCCGGGCGCGAGCGCGTCCAGGCGTACGTGGACGCCCTCGCCCGCGCGGTAGCCCTGTCCGGGGGCGAGCGTGCGCCGGCGTCCGCCGACCTGCAGTACCGGCGCGCCGACCAGTCCGCGGACGTCGCCAATCGCGTAGCTCAGGTAGGGCTCGCCGACATGGCGCGCCGCGGCCGGGCCCGGGTCCGCCGGGATGTCGACCTCGAACTGCGCCCTCGCGCTGCCGGTCCACTCGTACACGCGCACCTGGTGGAGGTTGCGACGCCGCACGTCCGGCTTGAGGTCGCCGTCGACCGCCAGCGTCGTCGGGAAGAACGTCCAGGCGTCCTCGCGCACCCGCGTCGCGGTGCGCACCACGCCCTGCGCGTCGGCCTCCTCCACTTGGACCACCTGCCGGTACGGCACCACCAGAACGGGCCCGGCGAAGGACTGCGCGCCGCCGTGGCTGGCAGCGACATCGCGGACCACCTGCTGGCGGTACTGCTGCCGCTCGTGCACGACGCCGCGGACCATCGCCAGCGGCACCAGGATCGCAAGCGTCATCCCGAACACCACGATCATCTTCATCCAAAGTCGCATCTCCCACCCTCCGTCATGGCAATGCCGGCAGGATCGGGACAGCGCGTGCGGGGACGAAGGCGCCCGGGTGAAGCGGGTGCGAAGTGGTGCGCTACACCGCCGGCAGCACGAGGCGTGCAACCGCGCCGCCGCCGTCGCGGTTCGCCAGCGTTGGCGCACCCCCGTGCAGCGCGGCGACCTCGGCGACGAAGCACAGGCCCAGCCCGCTGCTGCGGCTGCCCCCCAACGGCCGCGGCAACGAGTAGAACCGCTCGAACACGCGCGGCAATGCGTAGTCGGGCACGCCTGGTCCCTCGTCGCACACCTCGACCACCACGTCCGACCCGCGGCGGTGTACGCCGAGTTCGACCACGCTGCGGTCGGGCGCGAAATCCAGCGCGTTGTCGACCAGGTTGGCCAGCGCCTGCCGCAACAGGAACCGGTCGCCGGACACGCGCGCCGTCGCATCCGCATCCAGGCGGAGCTCCACCCGTCGCCGTGCCAGCCGCGGTGCACTGGATTCCACCACCTCGCCGGCCAGCTCGACCAGGTCGACGGTTTCCGGACGCTCGATGCGCTGGCGGTGCTCGACCGCGGCAAGGGCGAGCAGCTTGTCGATCATCTGCGCAAGCCGCTCACTCTGGACCAGGATGCTGCCGGCGAACCGCGCCCGGTCGGACTCGGGCAAGGGGGTTTCGAGCAGTTCGGCGCTGCCACGTATGGCGGCCAGCGGTCCCTTCATCTCGTGGGTCAGCGCGTGGACGTACTGCTCCACGTACTGCTTGCCTTCAAGCCGCGCGCGCATCGTCTCCAGCGCGTCGCCGAGTTCGCCGAACTCCCCGGCCGCCCGGGGTGGGCTGGCCCGCTCGCCGGCGGTCACCGCGTGCGCGTAGCGGCGCAGCCCGCCGAGCTGGCGCGCCAGCCACCAGGCCGCGAACAGCCCGACCAGCAACGCGGCGCCCATCAGCACCGCGCCCCAGCGGAGGATCACGCCCTCGCTGCGATCGATGAACGGCTGCAGCGCACGATTCGGCTTGGCGACTGTCAGCACGCCGGCAATCGTGCCCTGCCCGTCGCGGATCGGCGCGGCGACATGCATGACGGTGGAGTCCGGGTCCTCTGGCGTTGCCGCGGTCGAGCGCGCCCCGTATTCGCCGCGCAGGGTCAGGTAGACATCGTTCCAGCGTGAGTAGTCTGCGCCCATCGCCTCGCCGGTACTGTCGAACACGACGATGCCCCGTGCGTCGGTGACGTAGACGCGGTAGCTGCTGCCACGCTTGTCGAAGCCCCAGATATCCGCGCCGAAGTCGCGCCCGGCCAGCGCGCGCACGCGACGGGCGAAGCTGCCGTCGTCGATGCGTCCGGCCAGGAAGTCGTCGGTCGCCAGCTCGGCCAGGAGGTTGGCGGTGTCGACCAGGGTGTCCTCCATTGCCTGCCGCACCCCCGGCTTGACCTCCTCGACGAACACCCGGGCCAGCAGCAGCGCGGCGAGGGCCACGATCAGGAAATAACCCAGGAATATGCGCAGGCCGATCTTCAAGTGGCACCGCCGTCGGGATCGATCGAGTAGCCCAGCCCGCGGTGCGTGCGGATCGGGTCCGCATCGGGCGCAATGGCATGGAGCTTGGCCCGGACCGTCTTGACGTGGGTGTCGACCGTGCGGTCCCCGCTGTCGGGCGCATCGCCCCAGACCCGGTCCATGAGCTGCGCACGCGACAGCACGGCGCCGGGGCGGCGCAGCAGTGCGGCCAGCACCCCGTACTCATAGCGGGTCAGCTCGAGCAGGCGGCCGTGGTAACGGATGCGACGCCCGTCTGCATCATGTTCGAAACCCGCGCAGGAGGTTCCCGTGCCGGCTTCGGCGCCATTACCGGCGCGTCGCAGCACCACCCGCACGCGGGTGGCCAGCTCGCGCGGCGAGAACGGCTTGGTGACGTAGTCGTCGGCCCCGATCTCGAGGCCGAGGATGCGGTCGGCCTCGGCGCCCTGCGCGGTCAGGAAGATCACCGGCAGCGTGCCGTCGCGACGCAACTCGCGGCATAGCGCGAATCCGCCGATGTCCGGCAGGCCCACGTCGAGCACCGCCAGGTCGAACGGCTCCGCGCAGGCAAGGCGGAGCGCCTCGCCGCCGGTCAGGCAGTGGACCGCCTCGAAACCGTCCGCGCGCAACGCGTACAGCACGGTGTCGGCGATCGCCGGCTCGTCTTCGACCAGGAGGATGCGGGGCATGCGGGGGTCCGGAGTTGCGGGAGTCCGGTGCCGAGCATAGCCGCGTGCCTGCGTGCGGCGCCGACGGAAGATTGGCCCGGAGTCAGCGCGTCCGTTCGAGTGGCCGCAGCCAGGCGGTCAGCGTGTGCATCACCTCGCCCTCATCGGGTTCGGGCCACGGCATGCTGACGCGGATCGACGCATGCGGGGCGTAGCCGCGCTTGCGCCAGAACCCGACGCTGTCGCGACCGAACGGTGGACGCCGCGGGTGGGTGTCGGGCCGATCGACCGCCAGCAACGCGGTGTAGTCGAACCCGGACAGGCCCCGCGCGTGCGATTCGCGCTCGTCGAAGAACCGGTGCCCGATGCCCCGGCCTCGCCACGGCGCGGCGAGCATCGACTCCCGGCACAGGAAGATCCGCCCCGGGTCCATGCCGGCCGCCTCGAACGGTGCCCGCACGGCCTCGTGCTCATCGACCAGCGGCAATCCGGTCGACGCCCCGACCAGCGCGTCACCATCGAATGCCAGCACGGCGACGCTGCGCCACGAGGCCACGCACGGGGCCAGCTGGGCGGCGGCCTGGTCGAACGCGCCGGCGAAGAGGCACGGCCACTCACGCATCACCTGCAGGCGCAACCGCGCGATCGCGTCGCGATGGATGGCGATGGCCGAGCCGACCGCCAGCCGGACCTCGGGCGCGCGCGCGGCCGGGTGGTCGTGTCCCCGGCCGGCAACGGTGAGTGGTGTCATGGACGGTGGCATCGTTTCCCCCTGTGGCTGGACGGCACCCGGGCGCGTCGTGTCCCGGGTGACACCCGGTTTCCAACGCGATCCCCACCGCCGCGCGGCCGTTCCAGGGCCGCGGAGCGAGCGTCCCACCCCCAGGCGCACTGCACAAGCCTCGCGCAGGCTACCCTTGCGCCGATGAATTACCGCCACGCCTTCCATGCCGGCAACCATGCCGACGTCCTCAAGCACGTCACGCTGCTGGCGCTGTGCGATGCGCTGACCGCCAAGCCGACGCCACTGTTCGCACTGGACACCCATGCCGGCCGCGGCCTGTACGCGCTGGACAGTGCCTCTGCGCAGCGCACCGGCGAGGCCGAGGGCGGCATCGGGCGGCTGATGGCGGAGGCGCCCAAGCACCCGGCCATTGCCCGCTACCTGTCCGCGGTGCGTGCCTGCCGGGCCGAACACGGCAATGCCAGCTATCCCGGCTCGCCCTGGCTGCTCGGGCACGCGTTGCGGGAGCAGGACCGCATCGCCGCGTGCGAACTGATGCCCGAGGAGGCCACGCAGCTGGCGGCCAATTTCGCTGCCGACCCGCGCGTGGCCGCGCACACCCGCGACGGCTACGCGGCGATGAAGGCACTGCTGCCGCCGCGCATCGGCACGACACGGTTCGCCCGCGGCCTGGTCCTGATCGACCCGCCGTACGAGGCGCAACTGGAGGAATTCGACACGATCATCGGCGCCCTGCGCGACGCGCTGGTCCGGTGGCCGCAGGGCACGTACGCGGTGTGGTATCCGATCAAGCGGCGCCGCTCGCTGCTGCCGTTCTTCCGGCGTGCGACCACGCTGCCGGCCAAAGGCGTGCTACTGGCCGAGCTGATGGTCCACCCCGACGACTCGCCCCTGCGCATGAACGGCAGCGGCATGCTGCTGGTCAACCCGCCGTGGCAGCTGGACCAGACCCTGCAGTCGGCGCTGCCATTGCTGCAGCGCGCGATCGGGGAGGCCGGCGCCGCGTCGCGGACCGAATGGTTGAAGCGGCCGGCCTGAACGCGTCCGCCTGAGGCACGGCTGCCTGACGCGCCGCCTATACGGGCGCGTCGGCCGGGTCAGCGCACCACGTCGGGTTCGAAGAAACTCCAGCGCACTTCCGGGAACGCCTGCTTCATCGCTTTCTCGACGACGTTGATCTCGGCGACCGCGGCCTCCATGTCACGGGTCTCGCGCATCCTGACTTTCACCGACACCATCGCCTCGTTGCCCAGTTGGAGGGTGATCAGGTTGAACACCTCGGCGATCTCCGGGCGCCCGTCGAGGAATTGCTTGATCTGGGCCTGCCGTTCGGGGTCGACGCTCTGGCCGATCAGCATCGCCTTGACCTCGATGGCGACGAACACCGCCACCACGATCAGCAGCGCGCCGATGCCGATGGTGCCGATCGCGTCCCAGGTCGGGTCGCCGGTGATCATGGTCACCACCACCGCGACCAGGGCGAACGTCAGGCCCAGCAGCGCCGCCAGGTCCTCGCCGAAGATCACCACCAGCTCGGCCTGCCGGCTCTCGCGGAACCAGCGCCACATGCTGCGCTCGCCGCGGGACTTGTTGACCTCCTGGATGCAGGTCCGCATCGAGATCCCTTCGACGATGATGCCGAAGCTCAGCACGGCCACCGCCCACCACAGGCTGCTGCCCGGCTCGACATGCTCGGCCTGCAGCTTGTGGATGCCCTCGTAGAGCGAAAACATGCCGCCCACGGTGAAGAGCATCACCGCGACCAGGAACGACCAGAAGTAGATGGCCTTGCCGTACCCCAGCGGATACTCCGGCGAGGGGGGCGCCTTGGCCTGCTTGAGGCCCAGCAGCAGCAGGCCCTGGTTGCCGCAGTCCGCCAGCGAGTGGACGGTCTCGGCGAGCATCGCGCTCGAGCCGGTAAAGAACGCCGCCACTCCCTTGGCCACGGCGATCGCGAAGTTGGCACCAAGCGCGTAATAGATCGCGCGTGTGGAGTTGCCGGCCATGACTCGTTCCGTGATTGAAGGCGGCGCGAGTCTAGCACCGGGTTCCGTGTGGGCCGGGTGGGTTGGAATCCCGCAACGCGTTACCTCGCCGTGAGCGCGGAATGAAGAAGGGCCAACGGGGGCCTATGCCAATATCGCCCCATGGCCACGCGCGAACGCCTCCCCCCTTGGCACGAACGTCAACGCCTGCCCAACGGCCGCGAGGTGCTGATCCGACCGATCCGCCCCGAGGATGCCGGACCGTTGCGGGCAGGTTTTGCCCTGTTGCAACCCGAGGAAGTGCGACAGCGCTTCCTCAGTTCGATGCGCGAGTTGCCGGCCGAGACGGCCGAGCGCTTCACCCGGATCAACCCCAAGAACGAGTTCGCCCTGGTCGCGGCCGAGCCGTTGCCGCCGGGCGAGGCGCTGGTGGGCGCGGTGGCGCGGATCGTGGTCGACCCCGACGGCCGCGCTGGCGAGTTCGCCATCCTGGTCAGCCACTACATCGCCGACATGGGCCTGGGTCGCTACCTGATGACCCGGCTGGTGAAGTGGGCCAAGGGCAAGAAGCTGGAGCGGATCTACGGCGACGTGTTCGAGCACAACCACCCGATGCTGGCGCTGGCCGAGTCGCTCGGGTTCGAGCGTGAGTCGCACGAGAACGCGTTGATCCGGTTGGTCCTGCAGCTCAAACCGTCGGCTGCGTAGCGGTGGCGCAACACCGCTGATGCCAGGTGTCCCCGCGCCGGTCGGGCCGCGGTCCGGCATCGGCTAAAATCGGGGCCTCATGCAAGCCCCCCGCCCCCCCCGACTTCCGTCCCCGCCGCTGCCCAGGGCCGGCCAGCAGCGCGCCTGGTGGCGTGCGCCGGCTTCGCCATCGGCGCTCGCCCACCACCTCGTCGAAGCGGCCACCGCCCACGACGGCCCGCTGCTGGTCGTCGCGCGCGACAACCATGCCGCCCAGCAGCTCGAGTCGGACCTGCACTCGCTGCTGGCTGGCGCACCGGCCGACGGTGGGTTGCCGATAGTGCATTTCCCGGACTGGGAAACGCTGCCCTACGATCACTTCAGCCCGCACCCCGAAATCGTCAGCCAGCGCCTGGCCGCGCTGCACCGGTTACCGACCCTCAAGCGCGGCATCGTGGTCGTGCCGGTGCAGACGCTGCTGCAGCGGCTGGCGCCGCTGCGCCACATCGTCGGCGGCAGTTTCGACGTCCGGGTCGGTGAGCGGCTGGACCTCGACGCCGAGAAGCGGCGGCTGGAATCGGCCGGCTACCGCCACGTCCCGCAGGTGCTGGACCCGGGCGACTTCGCGGTGCGCGGCGGCCTGCTCGACGTCTACCCGATGGGCGCAGACCAGCCGTTCCGCGTCGAACTGCTGGACGATGAGATCGACACCATCCGCGGCTTCGACCCCGAGAGCCAGCGCTCGCTCGACAGGATCGAGGCGGTGCACCTGCTGCCCGGCCGCGAGGTCCCGCTCGACGAGGCCTCGCTGAAGCGTGCGCTGGATGCGCTGCGCGACCGGTTCGACCTCGACACCCGCCGCAGCGCGCTCTACCAGGACCTCAAGGCGGGCATCGCCCCGGCCGGCATCGAGTACTACCTGCCGCTTTTCTTCGACGACGAACGGGGCCGCGAGCCCACCAGCCTGCTGTTCGACTACTTCGATGCGAGCGCCTTGCCGGTGATCGGCGACGGCGCGCTGGAGGCGGCCGAGCAGTTCTGGAAACACACCGGCGAGCGCTACGAGCAGCGCCGCCACGACGTCGAGCGCCCGCTGCTGCCGCCGGAGGCGCTGTACCTGTCGCCCGATGCGCTGCGCGAGCGGCTCAACCAGGCGGCCCGGATCGAGGTCTGCGGCGAAGGCCATCCGCAGCGCGAGCGCGCCGAGCCGCTGGGCAGCCAGCCCGCGCCGTCGCTGCCGCTGGTCGCGCGCGACCACGCCCCGGCCGACGCACTCAAGTCCTTCCTGCGCAGCTACCCCGGCCGGGTACTGGTGGCGGCCGACTCGCCTGGCCGCCGCGAGGCGCTGCTCGAGATCCTGGCGTCCGCCGGTCTGCAGCCCGTGGTGCTGCCGGACTTCCGTACCTTCCTCGAGCGCGCACTGGGAGGCTCCGGCGCGCCCAAGGAGATGCTGTCCATCGCGGTGGCACCGCTGGAGGACGGCTTCGCCCTCGACGTCCCGCAGCTCACCGTGCTCACCGAGCGCCAGTTGTTCCCCGAACGTGCGGGCCAGCCACGTCGCCGCAAGCGCGCCGGGCGCGAACCCGAGGCGATCATCCGCGACCTCGGCGAACTGGCCGAAGGCGCGCCGATCGTCCATGAGGACCATGGCGTCGGCCGCTACCGCGGCCTGGTCACGCTCGAAGCCGGCGGCGAGAAGAACGAGTACGTCGAGATCGAGTACGCCAAGGGCGATCGGCTGTACGTGCCGGTCGGCCAGTTGCACCTGATCAACCGCTACTCCGGCGCCTCGCCGGAGACGGCGCCACTGCACAGCCTGGGCGGAGAGCAGTGGACCCGCGCCAAGAAGAAGGCACAGGAGAAGGTCCGCGACGTCGCCGCAGAACTGCTGGAGATCCAGGCCAAGCGCCAGGCCCGCGCCGGCCTGGCGATCGAGGTCGACCGCGCGATGTACGAGCCGTTCGCGGCCGCGTTCCCGTTCGAGGAGACCCCCGACCAACACGCTGCGATCGAGGCCGTGCTGCGCGACCTGCAGTCGAGCCAGCCGATGGACCGGGTGGTGTGCGGCGATGTCGGCTTCGGCAAGACCGAAGTCGCGGTGCGTGCGGCGTTCGCGACCGCGATCGCCGGCAAGCAGGTCGCCGTGCTGGTCCCGACCACGCTGCTGGCCGAGCAGCACTACCGCAATTTCCGCGACCGCTTCGCCGACTGGCCGCTCAAGGTGGAGGTGCTGTCGCGCTTCAAGACGGCCAAGGAGATCAAGGCCGAACTGGAGAAGGCCGCCGAAGGCACGCTCGACGTCATCGTCGGCACCCACCGTCTGCTGCAGAAGGACGTGCGTTTCAAGAACCTCGGCCTCGTGATCGTCGACGAGGAGCAGCGCTTCGGCGTCCGCCAGAAGGAAGCGCTGAAGGCCTTGCGCGCCAATGTCCACCTGCTGACCCTGACCGCTACGCCGATCCCACGCACGCTCAACATGGCGATGGCCGGCCTGCGCGACCTGAGCATCATCGCCACCCCGCCCGCGCACCGGCTGGCGGTGCAGACCTTCGTCGTGCCGTGGGACGACAGCCAGCTGCGCGAAGCGTTCCAGCGCGAGCTCGCCCGCGGCGGCCAGGTGTACTTCCTGCACAACGATGTCGAGAGCATCGGCCGCATGCACCGCGAACTGCAGGAACTGGTGCCCGAGGCGCGCATCGGCGTCGCCCACGGCCAGATGCCCGAGCGCGAGCTGGAGCGGGTGATGCTCGACTTCCACAAGCAGCGTTTCAACGTGCTGCTGTCGACCACCATCATCGAGTCGGGCATCGATATCCCCAACGCCAACACGATCATCATCAACCGCGCCGACCGGTTCGGACTGGCGCAGCTGCACCAGTTGCGCGGTCGCGTGGGCCGCAGCCACCACCGCGCCTACGCCTACCTGGTGGTGCCCGACCACCGCTCGATCACCGCCGACGCGAAGAAACGGCTCGATGCCATTGCGGCGATGGATGAACTGGGCGCCGGCTTCACCCTGGCCACCCACGACCTGGAGATCCGCGGCGCCGGCGAGCTGCTGGGCGAGGACCAGAGCGGGCAGATGGCCGAGGTTGGCTTCAGCCTCTACACCGAGTTGCTGGAGCGCGCGGTCCGGTCGATCAAGCGCGGCGAACTTCCCGACGTGGACGCCACCGAAGCGCGCGGCGCCGAGGTCGAGTTGCACGTCCCGGCACTGATCCCCGAGGACTATCTGCCCGACGTCCACACCCGCCTGACGCTGTACAAGCGCATCGCGGGCGCGCGCGACGCCGACGAGCTGCGCGAACTTCAGGTCGAGATGATCGACCGCTTCGGCCTGCTGCCCGACCCGGCGAAATACCTGTTCGCGATCGCCGACCTCAAGCTGCAGGCCACGGCCCTGGGCATCCGCAAGCTCGACATCGGCGAGAGCGGCGGGCGGATCCAGTTCGTCGAGAAGCCCAACGTCGACCCGATGGCGATCATCCGCCTGATCCAGGGCCAGCCCCGCCTCTACCGGATGGACGGTCCGGACAAATTGCGCCTGACGCTGGACCTGCCCGGTGCGCCGGAGCGGCTCAATGCGGCGCGCGGGCTGTTGACGGTGCTCGGCAAGGGCTAGCGCGACGCGGCTGGCGCGACTTCCGGCGCTGGACGCGCGCGCCTGATGCGTGCAGGGTTAATCGCACGCAAGCACCTACGGACCGCCCATGCACACCGGATTCCGCTTCGCCCTGCTCCTGTCGACGCTCGCGATCCTGGCCGGCTGCGCCAGTGGCGCCCGCGTCGCGGACGCCGGATCGGCGGTCACCTTCGTGGTGGTCCGCCACGCCGAAAAGGCCGCCGGCGATGCCGAGGACCCGCCGCTGACCGCCGAGGGCGAGGCACGCGCGCGGGCACTGGCCGACAGCCTGGCCGGCACCGACGTCGTCGCGGTGTACTCGACCGCGTTCCAGCGCACCCGCTCGACCGCCGCCCCCACCGCAGCGGCGCACGGTCTGGCGGTGACCACCTATGACGCCAAGCAACCGACCGACGCACTCGCGGCGACGCTCCGGCGCACCCACCGCTCCGGCACGGTGCTGGTGGTCGGCCACAGCAACACCGCCCCGGCGATCACCGCAGCGCTGTGCGGGTGCGACGTGGCGTCGATGACCGAGGCCGAATACGGGCGCCGGATGACCGTGCACTTCGACGACGACGGTGATGTCACCCTGCTGGTGGCGCCGCTGCCGCGGTGACGCCGTCATGGCATTCACAGCCCTCGCGCTAGCGTCGGCGGACCTTCCGACGACGGTGCCGCCATGTCCCGCAACCTGCTCCTGGCCTGCCTGATGGCCTCCACGCTCCCGGCCTGCGCCAGCGGCGGCGCCTCCGTCGCGCCGACCGGGCAACCCATCGTCATGCAGGTCGGCGAGCGCGTGGTGCTGCCGGACCGGTCGACCTTGCGCTACGTAGGGGTGACGGCCGATTCGCGCTGCCCGCCGGGTGTCCAGTGCATCCGTGCCGGCGATGCGGACGTGGCGTTCGAGCACACCCCCGATGGCGGCAGCGCCGCCGCGGTCACGCTCAATACACCCGAGGCGGCGTCGACGGTGGTCGCCGGCTGGCGGCTGCAGCTGCTTTCACTCGCGTTCGGCGAGGCGCCCGCGGCGACCGTGCAGGTCGATCCGGACCGCTAAGCCACTTTGCCCTATTCATCCGGAGCGCATTCGGACCTGTTTGTCAACGCCCCCGATCTGCTTTATGGTCAGAGCCGCAGCCATGTGTACGGCTGCGTACAGGGGGAATTCGATGAACAAGACGGCTCTTTGCCTGCCATTGTTGTTGCTGGCCGCCAGTGCGGCGCACGCGCAGGACGTGGCGGGCTGTCCTCAACTGCCTGCCGGCTCCGATCTGGTCTGGGAGCACCGGGCCACCGGCGATGCCGACTTCTGCCGCGCATTGCGTGCGGATGGGAGCGAAGCCTTCGGCCTCTACATCAGCCGCGAAGCGACGTTCGATCCAAAGCGCGCCAACCGGCAGGAAGCCGGCGCGATCGACGGCCGCGAAGTCCACTGGTACCGCGCCGAACTGGCCACCAAGCCGAACATCGAGGCACGCGAAACACTGCTGAAGCTCGACGACGGCCGGGTCGCCCATGTCTGGCTGCAGGCCGCCCCGGGCGCGCCGCTGCAGCAGGCGTTCGACATGGCTTCCGGGCTGCGTTTCGGCGCCGACCGCCAGGTCGCGGCCGGCCAGTAACCGGCACGACCGCGGGCTGAGGGGGCCGGTGTCAGAACCGGCCCTCCTGGTAGTCCACGAACGCCTGCATCAGTTCCTGCCGGGTGTTCATCACGAACGGACCGTGCCGCGCGACCGGCTCGCGCAGTGGCCGGCCGGCCACCAGCAGCACCCGGCTGTCGGCTGCCTGCGCCTGCAGGCGCACGAGCGGACCGCCTCCCAGCACCGCCAGTTGCGGCGCCTCCAGCACGCGCGCGCCCTCGTCCGCGCCGATCGACACCGCGCCCTCGAACACGTAGGCGAACGCATTGTGTCCGTCGGGGACGGCGTATTCCCAGGCCGTGCCGGCCGCCAGCGAAATGTCCAGGTAGACCGGCTCGGTCGCCGGCTGCGCGATCGGTCCGCGCACGTCGCCGATCCCGCCGGCCACGACCTTCACCGTGACACCTGCCGACGGCTGCAACTGCGGGATCCGCTCCGGTGCGAACTCCTGGTAACGCGGTTCGACCATCTTGTCGCGCGCCGGCAGGTTGACCCACAGCTGGAAGCCACGCATCCGGCCGGACTCCTGCTCGGGCATCTCCGAATGGACCAGCCCGCGGCCAGCCGTCATCCATTGCACGCTGCCAGGCACCAGCACGCCCTCGTTGCCGTGGTTGTCCTTGTGGCGCATGCGGCCGTCGAGCATGTAGGTCACCGTCTCGAAGCCACGGTGCGGATGGTCGGGGAAGCCGGCGAGATAGTCCTCCGGCCGGTCGGTGCCGAACTCGTCGAGCATCAGGAACGGATCGAGGTCCGGCAGTTGCGGCGTGCCGATCACCCGGGTCAGGCGCACTCCGGCGCCGTCGGACGCGGGCGTGCCGTGGACGGTGCGGTCCACGCGGGCGTAGCGGTCGGTCGAAGTGACCATGGTCGGCTCCTGCAGGGTCTTGCCCACAGGATGGTGGCGGGTCTCGCGCAACGCCAGCGGCAAGGGCGCAAGCCTGTGTTCCACCGTGTGAACGATGGAACCGCCGCCATCCGCTACCGCCCCGGGTCCGCCCTCAGCGCCTGACCAGCCGCCAACACCGGTGGATGCGGGCGTGGCGGGCGAAATCGGGCGGGATGGTGGCAGCGCTGATCTCCTCGAACCGGGCGAACTCGGCCACGGCGGCTTCGTCGAGCTTGAACCGCCGGAAATTGTTGGAGAAATACAGCACCCCGTCGGTCGACAGCCGGTCCACCGCGGCCCTCAGCAGGCGCACGTGCTCGGCCTGCACGTCGAAGTCGCCGGCGCGCTTGGAGTTGGAGAATGTCGGGGGGTCGCAGAACACCAGGTCGTACTCACCGCGGTCGGCCTCGAGCCAAGACACTGCGTCGGCCTGTACCAGCTTGTGGCGGGCACCACCAATGCCGTTTTCGGCGAGGTTGTCGGCGCACCACTGCAGGTAGGTCGCCGAGAGGTCGACGGTAGTGGTGGCTCGGGCGCGGCCGACCGCTGCCTGCACGGTGGCGGCGCCGGTGTAGCCGAACAGGTTGAGGAAGCGGGTGTCCTCGGCCTCCGCCGCAATGCGCAGGCGCAGCGGCCGGTGGTCGAGGAACAGGCCGGTGTCCAGGTAGTCGAACAGGTTGACCCGCAGCCGCGCGTCACCCTCGCGCACGACGATGAACTCGCCACGCTGGTCGAACCGGCCGTACTTGCTCCCACCTTTGCCGCGCGTCCGTGTTTTCAGTGCGACATGCTCACGCGGGACCTCGAAGACTTCCCGCGCGGCAGCCATCAATTCGTTGAGACGGCGGCGCTGCACGGGCTCCGGGATTTCCGCCGGCGCGGCGTACTCCTGCACGTGCAGGAAGGTGCGCGGGGTGGCTTCGTCCGTGGTGTAGACGTCGATCGCCGCGGCGTACTCGGGCAAGTCGGCGTCGTAGGCGCGGAAGCAGGCGACGTCCTCGCGCTGCCGCCACGGTTTGAGCCGGCGCAGGTTCCGGCGCAGGCGGTTGGCGACCATCTGCGCGCCGTCGCCCAGCGGTGCCTGCGCCCCGACGGGCGCCTCGCGGCGTGCGGGTGCGACCGGGTCGACCACGATCAACGTGCACTCGATCGCGCCGTTGAACAGCTGGTACTTCTTCTGGGCGCGCAGGCCGGTGGCGTGGGCCAGCTCGGCGTCGCCACACAGCAGGCTCGCACGCCAGCCGGGGACCGCGTTTCGAAGGCCGTCGCCCAGTGCGCGATACAGCGCGGGGTCGGCAGCGAGCCGGATGTCGTACGGCGGATTGCAGACCGCCAGCCCGCGTTCGGGCACCCCGTCGGCGAAGGTATCCGGGGCGAGCGAATCGACCCCGGCCACGCGCAGGTCGATCAGGCCGGCGAGCCCGGCCATGACCTCGTTGTCGCGCGCCACACGGGTGGCGTGCGGATCACTGTCGCGGCCGAAGAACGCCGGCCGCAGCGCGGCACGGCCGGCCTCCTCGCGCGCCAGCGCTTCGCTGCGCAGTCGTGCCCACGCCGCCTCGTCGAATCCCTTCCAGCGGGTTGGCGGGAAACCGCCGTGGCGCAACAGCCCCGGCGCCACGTCGGCGGCCATCAACGCACCCTCGATCAGCAGCGTGCCGCTGCCGCACATCGGGTCCAGCAGCGCACCGCCGTCCGCGTAAACCTGCGGCCAGCGCCCGCGCAGCAGCACCGCGGCGGCGAGGTTCTCCTTCAGTGGTGCCTCACCCTGTTGCTGGCGCCAGCCACGGCGGTGCAGCGGGCCGCCACCGAGATCGATCGAGACGATCGCGCGGCCCTTGCGGACGACCAGGTTCAGGCGCAGGTCCGGGTGTTCGACGTCGACATCGGGGCGCGCGCCGGTGGCGTCGCGCATGACGTCAACGACCGCATCCTTGACCCGCTGGGCGGCGTAGCGGGCATGGGTCAGTCCGTCGCCGGATACGTGCGCATCGACCGCGATGGTGTCGCCGTCGGCCAAGTGCTCCGGCCACGGCAGCGCGGCGACGCCCGCATACAGCGCGTGCTCGTCGGGGCAGTCGAACTCGGCGATCGGCCACAGCACGCGGCTGGCCACGCGCGACCAGAGCACCGCCTTCTGGGCGTCGACCAGCTCGCCTTCGACATTGACGCCGGCAATGGCGGCGGTGGCGCGTTTGCATCCCAGCGCGAGCAGCTCGTCGGCGAGCAGATATTCCAGGCCCTTGCCGCAACTTGCGAAGAATTTCATGTCAGAGCGCCGCCAGCAGTTGGCCGAACGCGTCGGCGCTGGCCTGCACGTGCCGGGACAGGCGATGGCCGTCGTCGACCATCAGCAGCCGCGCGCGGCGGCTGGCCGCCCAGGCGAGCACGTCGTCGGGCCGGCACAGGTCGTCGTCCCAGCCGTGGATGATCGAGGTGGGCACCGCTGCCGCATCCAGCGGGTGTGCGGCGTGCATGCGCACCGGCGGCGCCATGAGGAACAGGCCTGCCACGTTCACCTGCAACGACACGTGTCCCGAGATCCATGCGCCCAGGCTGGAGCCGGCCAGGACCAGCGGACCGCGCGCGGCCGCGGCGCTGGCCAGACCATGCAACCGGCGGATCCGTCCGGCGACGTCACCGAGGTCGCCGGCGTCCTGCATGGAGTCCAGGTCGGTGTAGTCGGGGCGTTCGCAGGTCCAGCCGAGCCGCTCGGCGGTCTCGGCCAGGGCGGTGACCTTGGTCGCGTCGGGGCCGCTCTCGAAACCGTGGGAAAGGATGCAGTGTCCGCGCATGGGGAGTCGCGCTCGGGAAAAGGTGTGGGCGGGCGTGGCCCGGACGCGCCGGGCCGGTCGCGGCAGGCGCGCGTGGCGGCC